>CAIJOU010000967.1 GCA_903822375.1 Candidatus Hydrogenedentota bacterium | reverse complement strand
GGACTACAGCGGCATGTGGAAGCGCGTGCCCATCGGTCCGTGCTCGTTCATTTCCCCGTTCAACTTCCCGCTCAATCTGGCGGCCCATAAAGTGGCCCCGGCGCTCGCGGTGGGCTGCCCCTTTGTGCTCAAGCCGGCGAGCCTGACCCCCCTGGGCGCGCTCATTATCGGCGAGGTGCTGGCCGAGACGACCCTGCCCGAGGGTGCCTTCTCGATTCTGCCGTGCCGCCGCGACGGCGCTGATTTGTTCACGGTGGACGAGCGGCTCAAGCTGCTGAGCTTCACCGGTTCGCCCGAAGTGGGCTGGGACCTGAAGGCCCGCGCCGGCAAGAAGAAGACCGTGCTGGAACTGGGCGGCAACGCGGCCGTCATTCTCGACGAGACATGGAACAATCTGGATGACGCCGTGGAGCGCTGCGTCATCGGGGCCTTTTACCAGTCGGGCCAAAGCTGCATCAGCGTGCAACGCATTCTGGTACATGAAAGCGTGTACAGCGCTTTCCGCGACAAATTTGTGGCGGCCGTGTCCAAGCTGAAGGCGGGCGACCCCAAGGAGGAGAGCACCTTTATCGGACCCGTCATCTCCGACGCCGAGGCGTCGCGCATGGAAAAGTGGATGAACTCCGCCGTGGCCGCCGGTGCGCACGTGCTGTGCGGCGGGAAACGGAACGGCCGCATGGTGGACGCGACGGTAATGGAGAACGTGCCGAAGAACGAGCCGGCCTACGCCGAGGAATTCTTCGGCCCGATGGCCCTGCTGGCCAGGTTCAGCGATTTCGGCGAGGCCCTTGCCGAGGTGAATGACAGCCGTTTCGGCCTCCAGGCCGGCGTGCTGACCCGCGACATCTACCGGGCGCACCAGGCGTGGGACACGCTCGACGTGGGCGGCGTGGTCATCGGCGACGTGCCCTCATGGCGCGTCGATCACATGCCCTACGGCGGTGTGAAGGACAGCGGCATTGGCCGCGAGGGCATACGCTACGCCATCGAGGACATGACCGAGATCCGGCTCATGGTGCTACGCACCCCGCCGCACACGGTCAAGTAGCGGCCCAAACCCACCATCGGAACACCCTCAAAGAACAAGCCGCTCCGGCCCGGGAACGGCCTTGTTGCGCTGCGGCGCCTCCGGGTCCATAGGCCGGAACTGCGCCATGGAATGATTCAAAGAACATTCCGGAATCACCTGGCGAGGCGGAAGCCGAAGTTGTTGTCCGCGTGCGCCGCATCGGTGGAACTGCGGCTCGCCGACCGGCAGAAGTTGGCGTAGTTGAACCAGCTACCGCCCCGAATTCTGCGGTACGAACTCCGGGGAGAATCCACCCAAGCCTCTCCTCCGGTCGGGGCGCCATTATAGTCTTCGTGCCAGTCATCCTCGCACCACTCTGACACATTCCCGCTCATATCGTTCAAACCCCATGCATTCGCCGTCTTTCCGCCCGCCACATGCGCGTATGTCTGCCCGCCGGGATTTGTGTCTCCGTCCCACCAGGCGTAATCGGATATGGACACATCGCCCGGGTCATCGCCCCAATAGAACCGGTCTGCCATTCCCGCACGGCAGGCATACTCCCACTCCGCTTCTGTCGGAAGGCGGAATGACTTGCCGGTCAATGCGTTGAGCGTGTTTAAAAAATCCTTTGCGTCGTCCCACGACACATATACCGCCGGGCTTTCCGGGTCGACAAGCACATGGTCTTGCCCAAACCACGGTGTCGTCCCCATGACCGCCTGCCACTGCCGCTTGGTCAGTTCATACTTGCCCATCCAAAACCCGGCGGAAAACGTTACCGTATGCTGGGGTCCTTCGTTGGGGTGATGTCCCACTTCCGTGTCCGGGCTTCCCATCAGGAAAGAACCTTTCGGCATCCACACCATCGCCAGCGGCACGTCGCCGGGAAGCATGATCGTTTGGGTCTCGCCTGCCGGCTTCTCTATGCATCCCGCAAGAACCATGCACGCCAGCAACGCCGCAACACCATACAAACAAGCCGATCCCTTCATCGCACACGCTCCTCTCTTGGCACGCCATCATTCAGCCGCCCGCTACCGCCCCCTTTCCGATGGGATTAGTGTGACACGAGGTACCGTAATGCGCAAGGGGTTTTTGGAGTGTTCGGTTAATGGCATGCAACCCTGAACGGCGGCCTTCAGGGAGTGCAACTCTAAGTGGTGAATTGGCAACTTGGGATGCGACGTCAAAAGGGGCAAGCCAAACCAGACACCTGGGGTTGCCAGTCAGCTTCAAACCGCACCATGCAGTAAGGGCCCTCTTGACTCTTACTGCATGGTGTCTAGACGTTCACTCTTTTAAAGACGAGGCCGTGAGGCGTTGGAGCAACCTCAAGGTCCCTACTTGGCGATGCGGAACCCCATGCCGGCATCGGCAAACGACGGGTCCATGCCAAAGCGGGTCGCGGACCGGCAATTGCCGGCGTAGTAGGACCAGCTGCCGCTGCGTATCACGCGGGTCGTACCGGCAGGGCTCTCCCACGCACTCCCGTCCGAAGGCGCGCCCGTATAGCCGTCGTGGTACCAGTCCTGCGCCCATTCCCAGGCATTCCCGTTCATGTCGAACAGGCCGAAGCTGTTCGCCGTTTTCCCGCCCACCACGTGCGCGTACCGCTGTCCGGCAGAAAATGCGTTTCCGTTCCACCATGCGAAGCCGTCTATGAGGACTGAACTCAGGTCGTCGCCCCAGTAGAAGCGGGTTAGTGTTCCCGCACGGCAGGCATACTCCCATTCCGCTTCGGTGGGCAGGCGAAATGTCTGGCCGGTGTAGCTGTTTAGCGCCGACACGAAGGACTGCGCCCCTGCCCAGGAAACAAACACCGCCGGGCTGTCCAGATCGGCAAGCACGGAGGACTGTCCAGTCCATGGCGGAGAGGGCACCACCCCCATCACGGCCTGCCACTGCCGCTTGGTCACCTCATACTTGCCCATCCAAAATCCGCCCAGCGTCACGGGATGCTGGGGTTTTTCATACGAATTGCTCCCCGGCTCGGCGTCCGGGCTGCCCATCGCAAATAACCCGCCCGGCACCCACACGGTCTCCAGGGACACATCCCCGGGCAGTGTGATGACTGCGTTGCATGGTCCCGTCGAAATCACGAAGTCCACGGCACTGCCAAATGGCGCCTGCGCCGCCGCCAAAGGCGTTTGGCTAATGACCAACCCCACCGCGACAGTATCGCTGCACTCCTCCGTGGTGTTGCCTGCGGTCAGCCCCGCACCGGTCAGCACTGTTCCCGCCCCGGGCTCAGTCTCGCCCACGACATCAGGCACGGTTGCAGTGCACGGTCCCGTCGAAATCACCAGGTCCACGGCACTGCCAAATGGTGCCTGGTCACCCGCTGAAGGCGCCTGGCTAACCACCAGGCCCGCCGCCACCGTGTTGCTGCACTGTTGGGTTACTGTGCCGGTGGTCAGGCCCGCTCCGGTGAGTATTGAGCCCGCATCGTTCTGCGTCTGGCCCGCCACGTCCGGAACGGTCACATCGCACGGTCCCGTTGAAATCACCAAATCTACGGCCGTACCGGGAGGCACAGAGGCGGCGGCCAAGGGGTTCTGGCTAATGACCAACCCCGCCGCAACGTTGTTGTCGCACTGTTGAGTCACCGTGCCAACGGTCAGACCCGCTCCGGTTAGCGCGGCACCCGCAACTGCCTGCGTATGGCCCACCACATTCGGAACCGTCACGGGGCACGGTCCTGTCGATATGACCAAGTCCACGGCCGTGCCGGGAGGCACCGATGCCGCGGCCGCGGGATTCTGGCTGATAACCGATCCGGCGGCAACCGTATTGTCGCACTGTTGTGTCACTGTGCCGACGGTCAGGCCCGCGCCCACCAGCGCGGTGCCCGCACCGTACTGCGTCTG
>CAIJOU010000966.1 GCA_903822375.1 Candidatus Hydrogenedentota bacterium | reverse complement strand
CGCGCGCATCTTCCAGGAGGGCGCCACGGCGTCCGGCGTGCCCGAGAACGCCGTTCAGATCATCGAGACTACCGACCGCGCCGCCGTCGGCGAAATGCTGCGGCTCGACAAGTACATCGACGTCATTGTGCCGCGCGGCGGCAAGAGCCTCATTGCCCGCATCTATGAGGACTCGCGCATTCCCGTCGTCGCCCATCTCGACGGCGTGTGCAACACCTACCTGCACGACGACGCCGACCCCGGCATGGCAAAGAGCATCGTGCTCAACGCCAAGTTGCAGCGGCCCGGCGTGTGCAACGCCATGGAAAACCTGCTCGTGCATGAGGCCGCCGCGCCCATGCTGCTCCCCGACATCGCAGCCGCCCTGCGCGACGGCGGCTGCGAGCTGCGCGGCTGCGAGCGCACCCGCCAACTCATCGACTGCGCCCCCGCCGCCGAAGAGGACTGGAGCACCGAGTACCTCGACAAAATACTTGCCATCAAGATAGTGGCCTCACTCGAGGAGGCCATCGACTTCATCAACGAATACGGTTCCCACCACTCCGACGCCATCGTCACCGAGAACTACGCCGCGGCCGAGGCGTTTCTGGATGCCGTGGACAGCGCCACGGTCTACGTTAACGCCTCCACGCGCTTTACCGACGGGTTTGAGTTCGGGCTTGGCGCGGAGATTGGCATCAGCACCAGCAAGCTCCACTGCCGCGGGCCCATGGCCCTTGAGGGGCTGACCTCCCTCAAGTACATCATCCGGGGCGCGGGCCAGGTTCGTGGATAAGCCGCTCCGCATAGGCATTTTCGGCGGGACCTTCGACCCCGTCCACAACGTGCATTTGCGCATGGCCCGCGCCGCGCGCGATCGGGCCGGTCTTGACCGGGTTTTGTTTGTGGTTGCCGCCACCCCGCCGCACAAGCGCGGTGATGTGGTTGCCTCCGCCGAGGACCGGCTGGCCATGGTGCGGGCCGCGATAGCGGGGGAGGACGGGTTCGAGGCCAGCCGCATTGAAATGGACCGGCCCGGACCCTCGTACACCGTGGACACCGTGCGCGCGCTGGCGGAGACCCATCCGGATGCCCGACTGTACCTCATTATCGGCTATGACGCCGCGCTTGATTTGCCCCGCTGGCGCGACCCGCGCGCCATTCTCAAACGCGCCCGGCTCATCGTCGTCCGGCGGCCCGAATGCGACAGCGCACTCGACCCATCGCTCGACGGGATGCACGAGATGCTGCCCTTCGAGGCAAGCGACCTGTCCTCGACCGAAGTGCGCGACCTGCTTGCGCAGGGCGGCGATGTGAGTGAACTGCTGCCGCCGGCCGTGCTCGACTATATTCGCGGGAAAGGGCTTTACGCATGCCGGTAGCCCGCGCCGCGTGCGCCAGAGAATACCTTGCCCGGCTGCGCGAAGTGCTGTCCGAGAAACGGCTCAGCCACTGTATTTTCACCGCCGAATACTTTTCCTCCTATGCGGAAAGCATCGGTGTCGAGCATGACGCGGCGGTCGCGGCGGGGTTGCTACACGACATCTGCCGTGACATGACCAAGTCCGAACTGCTCGCCGCCGCGCGCAAATTGCGCCTGCCCGTCAGCGATGAGCAGCTTCAGAAGCCCGTGCTGCTTCATGGCCCCGTTGCCGCGGAGCGCTGCCGCGCTGAATTCGGCATCAGCGATGCCGTGTACGAGGCCATCTACTGGCACACCACGGGCAGGCCGGGCCTGGACATGCTGGGACAGGGGCTCTGCCTGGCCGATTTCGCCGAGCCCATGCGCAAGTATCCCGAAGCCGCCGAGGCGCGCGAGCGTCTCCGCAGGAACGGTTTTGCCGACGCCATCCTCTACGTCGCCGAAATCGGCGTTGAGTTCGGCAGGCGGCAGGAGGTTGCCGACCCGAATGCCACGGCCTTCTATCTCTGGCTGAAACGGGAACGGGCCTGACATGGCCCAGTCCGATCTCTTCCAGGGACTCGCCACCCATTACGACGCGCTCATGACCCACGTCAACTATGACCGCTGGTTTCATGTCGTGGGTGTTTTGGCCGGGCTGCTGCCGCGGGGACTTGTCCATGTCGATGCCGCCTGCGGCACCGGCGTGCTGCTCGAACGCGCCCGCCGTGCCGGCTGGCGCTCCGTTGGTGTTGACATTTCCCCGTCCATGCTGGCCGCCCTGCGCCGCAGCCGCGGCGCGCTTCCCTGCGCCGTCGGCGACCTGCGCGCCCTGCCCGTCCACGGCGCCGACTTGATCACCTGCCTGTTCGACTCCATGAACTTCCTGCTGGAGCACGAAGACGTTGAACTCGCGCTGGTCAAATGTGCCGCCGCACTGCGCGACGGCGGACTGCTCTACTTCGATGTGGTCACCGAGCGCATGATGGTGGACCACTTTGCCGACCAGACCTGGACCGAGACCCACGGCGGTCTGCGCACCACCTGGGCCAACCACTATGACCCCGCCACCCGCATTTGCGAGACCTGGGTGCGCGTCAACACCGGCGCCGAATCGGCCACCCGCGAACGCGCCTATGACTTGGATTTTCTGGTCAAAGCCGTGGAGAACGCGGGACTCACCCTGCTGGATGCGTTTGACGTGGAGAACTGGAAAGCACCCACGCGCCGTACCTGCCGCATCGACTTCATCGCCGCGAAGAACCCGTCACAAGACCTTCGGCGCCGCGTGGAGAAGAGCCTCAGCGAAATGCGCCGGCAAGTGCGGTAAGGCAGCAGAAAACCGCAAGTCTGCTCTTCTTCTTTGTGTTCTTTGCGATCTATGCGGTTCAATTGTCCCGAGCCGACTACCGTCCCCAATGCGGTCATTTCCTGCCGGGGACAACACCGTTCTTCTTACCGGATTCGTAGAACGCTTCGCAATTTGCCAAAGACGCGCACGGCGGCAGGTTGTTCCCCTCCTGCAGGATAACCCTTCCGCCTTCAAGCACGCCCGAGTCCAGGATGCGCCGCGTTTCGACGAGCAGCGCGTCCGGCGTCTCTTCAACAAAGAGCGGGGCGCGGGGTCCGCCGCTGATCAGCACCTTCGGTCCCATTTCCTGACGGAATCGGGCGAAGTCCACCGGGAACCCAGTGTCGAAAGACATGATGTCCAGCTCCTGATGGAGCGTGGGGAAGAGGCGCTGCGCGTTGCCGCAGAGGTGAATGCCCCGCCCCTTGTCTGTGCCGAGCGTGCCCAGATAGTCGTGGTGTCTCGGCAGCGCGAACTCGCGGTATTGCTCCACGGACAGCATTTCGACCGAGTCGTCGGCCATGAACTGGTTGTCCACTCTTGCCGCTTGCCCGAAATAGGTTCGCCATGCCTGGACGCGTGCAATGACCGCGTCGTTGATGAACTTCAGCAGTTCGTGCGCGTACTCGGGGTCGATGAGGAGGTCTGTGCAGATGCCCGTCGGTCCGCGCAGGCTGGCTGCGCAGGTGAACGCGCCGTCAGAGTACAAATAGGGAACGTTGTCCTTGAATGAAACGGGGCGTCCGAGAAAGGTCCACCCCGCCGCGCTCTTCTTCTGCCAGTGCTCGATATGGCGCAGCGCGCGTTCCACCCATTCGCCCGCGAACGGGTCCGGGATGCCCTGGTCAAACAGCATCCGCTTGTTGTCGTCGTTCAGCAGCGGCGCGGCATAAGGCACCTGGTCCCCGTGAAACTCGACCGGCGCCCCGAACCACGCCGCATCGTAGGTGTTTTCAAAATCAATATGGACAACCCACTCGTCCGGAAGCCCCTTCTCATGGTCGCCGGGCAGAAGAAAGCGCATCCAGTAGTACCATTCCAGAATTCCCTGCGCCATGATGTCCGGGTCG
>CAIJOU010000965.1 GCA_903822375.1 Candidatus Hydrogenedentota bacterium | reverse complement strand
TAGCCGTTGCCGATGGCTTTACAGAAGCAGATGAGGTCGGGCTTGAACCCGTATTGCTCGCAGGAGCCGCCAAGATTCACGCGGAACCCGGCCCGCACGTCGTCGATGATGAACACGATGCCGTGCTTCTTCAGTGTGGCCTGCACCTGCTGCCAGTAGGCTGGCGCGGGCAGTTCGTTGTCCGTGAAAATCGGATGGTGGAACGGCGAGGCGATGAACCCCGCGATGTCGTTCGGATACTGCGCAATGGCGCGCTCCAGCGCGAGCGTATCGTTCCAGGGGATGCGGATGATGTGGTTGAGGTCGTCGTCGGTCAGGCCGTGATGGCCCGGACCCTGCATCCAGGGGCTGGTGCCGTGGTACCCCCCCTTCATGGCAATGATCTTCTTGCGGCCCGTTGCCGCGCGGGCGGTCATCACGGCGAGGTTGGTCATGTCCGCGCCGTTCTTGGCGAAGAAGGCCCAGTCCGCCACGGGGATCATGTCCACCAGCAGTTCGGCCAGCTCAATCATGCGCGGCGAGCACACGGTGTTCGTGTCCGACTTTTCCATCTGCGCCTTGTACGCGGCGTCGACTACCGGGTTGGCGTAGCCCAGAATCATGGGGCCGTAGGCGCACATGTAGTCGATGAACCGGTTCCCGTCCACGTCCCAGAAATGGGCGCCCTGCGCCCGGTCGGAGTACCAGGGGTAGGCGCTGACCGGCACATAGGGCGGCGGACCGAAATGCCCGTAAATGCCCCCGGGAATCACCTTGGACGCCCGTGCCAGCAGTTCATTGGATTTTGGATATTCGTAGGGTGTCATGGACGCGTCCTCGCCTGTTGCCGCAGCCATTGTCCGTTCCTTCCCGTCATGCAAGATACCGCTCGACGCGGTCCATAATCAGCGATGCACTGTCGACCAGCGGCAGCATGCCCCAGATCGCCACCTCGCCCCGCCCGATGGCGGCCAGTCCGTCTTCCTTGCCGGACAGCACGTCCTGCGCCACGGCCATGTCTCGGAAGGTCATGGTGGCGTCGGGGTGCTCCACCCGGCCGCGGCCGGCGTCGACACCCTTGGGGCCGAAAGAGACCCAGGCCGCCGGGCCGTCTTCACCCACGGCCAACTGCATCCGGCCGGGCGGCGTGCCCGCGGCGATTTTCACCGCGGTGGATTCCGTCCTGGCCAGTTCACGCACGGCGTTGGCCGCAGTGTGCAGCGTGAGCGTGGTGTTTGCCGCGAGAAAGGCGGGGTCGTCCAGCATGCCCGGACCGGGCTTGAGGTAGTGTTCCAGCCGCGCGGTAATCCGGGGGAATTCGTCTTTCAGCCAACCGAGCCGCTTGAACCCCTTGAGCGGAATGGGCGGTATGTTGCTCCCCGCGAACATCGCATTCAGGTGTCCCGGGGTGACGAAGAACAAATGCACATCCGACAACGATGTGCCGCCCAGTCCCGCGTGGCATTCGCCCTTGCGGAACTCCACCCAGGCCCGCGGCCCGCCCAGCACCGTGAATTGGATGCCCACGTCCCATTCCTGAATGAGTTTCTGTGATTCCGGGTCGAGCCGGCACAATTCAGAAAGGTTCTGCAGCACGGCACCCAGGTTCAGACTCGCCTTGACCTGATCAACACCCATAACCGTATGACCCTCCATCCGGTCCGGCACGCCGCAACCGGGCAGTTGAAACTAGCACAGACGGGGGCGTTTTTCAAAATGGCGCAGCTTCCTTTATGTTCCATGCAAGTCGCTGCGTGCCATTCGGGCGCAAACGTTACTCTTGTTGACGCTTCCGGAAAAGGTGGCAAAAGGGAATTTTCGCCGCCTTGTCTCGGAATGATGGACAGGTGGCCACATGTTGCCTATAATGGCGGGACGGGCGAATGAAAGAAAAGGAGATGATCACATGCGCTGGATAACTGGGAGTGCGATGCTTGTGATACTGGTTTCTATTGCCGCATACGCCGTGACTGCGACGGATATTGTGGGCCAGTGGACCGTGCAGGACGGCAAGGCGCGGGTGGAAATCTACAAGGCGGCGGACGGCACCTTCGAGGGAAAGATTGCCTGGCTGGCCGCGCCAAACTATGAAGCGGGGGATGCCGAGGCGGGCAAGCCGAAGCATGACCGCGAGAATCCCGACAAGTCGCTGCAAAGCCGGCCGATCATGGGCCTCGTGCTGTTGAAAGGGTTCCATTTCGACGGCAAGAAAGAGTGGAACGGCGGCACGGTGTACGATGCCGAATCGGGCAAGACCTACAAGGGCAAGTTGTGGCTGGAAAACGACAACACCCTCGGCATGCGCGGTTTCATCGGCATATCCCTCCTGGGCCGCACGGAAAAGTGGACCCGCTACACGGAGCCGAAGAAATAAGGGTCTGGGGTCTGGGGTCTAGGAAGACTGGGACCGTTGGTGCTTGGACAACCGCAGATTATCCGGCATCTGAAATGGATGTTGTTTTATTCTCCGATCTTCCCTGGAGGGAGCGGACCATGCCGGACAGCATTTTGCCCACTTCTTGGGCCATGCTCCACACGGCGGCAGCCGCTTCCCGTTCCACAAAACTAAGGCGCACCGCGAGGGTAATGTGAGTTTCCAATTCGGCCAAAGAGCCATTCGCAATGCTGAGGTGATGAATATAGTCGCCGCGATGTAGACGTCCGTAACCTTCGGCGATGTTTGCCGGCACTGACACCGCCGCCCGCTGCATCTGGCTTATCAGGCCATACCGTTCCTCAGTGGGAAATTCGGCAGTCAATTCATACACCGCCACCACCAGATTCATCGCCTTCTTCCAAACATCAAGCTCTCTGTAGCTCTTCATATCCCGTCCCTGCCCTGCGTTGACACGCCCCGTGCGGGTCCGGCTTTTCTGCCTGCCGTTACCCATGCCCTGAAGACTCTGCGTCACCTACCTCCTCACCACACCCCTGTCCCCACTAGACCCCAGACCCTAGACCCAAGACCCTGTTCCCCGACTGGTTGTGCCGGATGAACGCCTCGGCATACTGCACGCCGGCCTCCTGGCCGCGGAAACGGTTCATCTCGTCGTGCAGCACGTAAAACCCCTTTTCGGCGTTCTGGCTCGGATGGGCATAGCATGCCCGGCGCTTGCGCTCCTCGGTGCTGGTGATGTCCACGTAGTGCGTGGGGCCGAAGTGCTGGGTCTGCTGGCCGGATTCCACCTCGAAATAGAAAAGCTCAAACTTCTTCTTGGCGCGCAGCCACGTATCGTACATGAGCAGCGAGATGACGCGGTGGTCGCGGTGGCCGTCGATCGGCCAGTGGGTGATGAGGATGTCGGGCCTTTCCTCCTTGATTGCCTTCCACGCCTCATCGTAGCGGTCCGCGTTGAGTTCGGTGGAGCCGTCTATCTGCGTGAGAAAGAGGGGCCGCGCATGGAGAATCTTGCACGCCTCCTCCGCCTCGGCCGAGCGGATCTTTGCCGCCTCCTCGTGGCTCTTGCCATGAATGCCCGCCTCCCCGCGCGTCAGGTACAGCGCCACCACCTCATGCCCCGCGTCGGCGTAGAGGGCCATCGTGCCGCCCGACGAGCTTTCCGGGTCGTCCGGATGCGCCCCGGCCACGACGACCTTCAGCTTCTTTTGGTCCCCGGCATTTACCGTGGCGGGCAGCATGCCCGCAGTGGCCAGTACGGCCGCGCTCTGCAGCAGATTCCTTCGAGTCATGTCAGACATGGATACTCTCCTTTGGTCATCATTTTGCGGTAGGCGCGCCCCAGGCTTCTACTTCCAGCAACCGCGCAATGTTGTCGGCCGTCGCGCCCCGCCGGACCAGCACGCGGAAGTTCTTCACAATGACCGGCTTGTCGAGCGCATGCACGCGCGTTTTCATCGCGCGGCCCTGATCCTCTTCCACCACCGTGTCCCAGGTCTTGGTCTTCGTGTTCCACACTTGGATGTCGTAATCGCGCACGCCCCATTTGTCGGCCTTTTCGGCCGTTGTCTCCGACTGGTAGGTGATGACGATAAATCTGGCCACGGGTCTGGGTTCCGGGAATTCAATTTCGACCCACTGCGGCAGGGGTTCGTTCTGCTTGCTGGCCCAGCCGCCCCCCTTGCCCCAGCCCGTGTCGTCGCGCACACCGTCAATGACGCCCGCCGGGCCGAAGTCATAGTCCTGATACTCGTACTGCGAGGAGGCGGACACCTTGGCTCCGCCCGTCGTCAGCGCCCAGTTCTGCTCGTCCGGCGCCGGTTCGGGAATGGGGTCGCTCGGTTGCAGCATGTCGGGACCTTTGGCCAGCAGTTCCGCCGGGTCTTTGGTGAGATAGCGGACCCGGTCCTTCATCGCCATCCGGGCGCGGAACAGGCCGAGAATCCGCTCCCTCTCCTGGGGCTTCCAGTCAGCCACGCCACGGTCATCACCCCAGCCGTGCGAGATGGCCACCGGTGTGCCGAAGTTTTCGACGCCCCACTTGGTGTACCCAAAGCTGGAGAGGGGCTTCCAGTTGCAACTCCACAGCGTGTTGCGCCAATTGGGAAACAGGCCGAAGGACCATGCTGCGGGAAGGCACCACGAATCCTGCCAGGTGCCGTGCGCCACCATCGCGTAGCCGGGCACCGCGCCCGGTCCCACCGAGCCCACATCGTCGGACGACAAGAAGGCCTTTTCGGGGTCTGCAGCGTGCACCTGCTGCGCCAGCGCCTTGACCAGCCGCATCATCGCACGGTCGCAATAGGCGGGCGCGGGCGTCAGCGTGGTCATGCCGGTCGTGACGTAGAACGTTTCATCCCACACGAACCCGTCCACATCGGGACCATAGGCCGCGAGCATTGCGTTCAGGTAGTCCTGGTACCACTGCGCCACTTCAGGGTTCGCCGGGTTTCGTGCGTACGTCTTGTCCCAGGTGTCCGGCCCCTGCCAACCCGTGATCTTGGTTCCATCGGCGCGGACGAGGTCCCATTCGGGACGGTAGCCCGGCGTGCCGCTGTCCTGCAGCAGACCGTCGCCGAAATACATCAGCACGCGAAAACCCTGTTCCCGTGCAAACCGCAGTTTGCGCAGCACATCCTCCCTCGTCATCGCCACCTTGCGCGTTCGGGCCATGGCCGTCCATTCGTCCTGCATCCGCTTTGCGGCCGCGTCATAGCAATAGGTGCCGATGGCGTCGTACCAGCCATGAAAACACAGCGCGACCCGTTTGCGCTCCTCCGGCGCGAGCAGCTTGGCCAACTCGGCAACATCCTGCTCCCAGCCTTTGCCGTTGTCGCTCAGGTAGTCATAGTCCACCATGGCGATACCGTGCAGCCAGCACGGCCCCGGTGCAACGTCGGGAAGCGCATTCAGAAAGAACGCATCCATCGCCCGCTCGAACAATGGACGGCTGGAGCCTTTCTTGGGAATCCACAGGCAGGCGGTGCGCCGTTCGGGACTTTCCAGCGGGATGCTGCCGCTGGCGTAGCGGTATTGCATGGAAAGTTCTGACACGCCCAAAAGAGCCCTGTAGCGGAACAGGCTGCTGAACCATGGGTCCATTGCGAGCACGGCATCGCTCGCCTCCCCGCCGTGCAGCGCGAGCACGGGCAGGGCCAGTTCCACGCCGTCCGTTCCGGTCATGGCGTTGCCCAGCCGGTATTCCAATTCAAGCGGGTCGTTGGTCGGCGTGATCTCCCGCGCCCAGCCGTTCTTCAGCGGGGCGACGGCCCCGGCGGCCATGCCCGCGGGGAACGTGTAGAAACGGCGCACCTCCAAATCCTCCCCGATGGGGGCGTCGGCGGAGATTTCAAAGCGGTCCGTCAGTACCCAGGCCTCTTCCCGCTCCGCAAGATCGACGTCTTGGACGATGTGCATCTGCACCCCGTTGGGCGCCGTCGGCGCGTAGTTGAGCCGAAGATGCGTGGGGGAGGGGGCCTCCATGTTCGTGACGACCAGCACTTGCGGCGCGCCGTCCTTTCCAAAGCGGACCACGGGCCCGGAGAATTGCGGCACGTAATCCAGAACGACGGAGAAATCCGGTATGTGCGCGACAATGCCCGCGTTGGTCCAACCCAGCCGGAGCGTCTGGTCCCCCTGGCCAAATGCAGGCAGGGCCGAGGATAAGAAGGACAATACCAGCAGGAAAATCAGTCGCGCGCGCGGAGAGTTCATGGAATCATCCCGTGGATTGTACGGCCCGCAAAATACCCACTGCATTGTGCCCATCCGGGCGCGCCGGTGCAAGATGCATTTTTTTGACGGAGGGCCGGCGTCGTTCTCCAAGACCAGGGGGACTGGCACCCCGTTCCCGCCAGGGACTTCGGGTATGCCAACACCGACCCGTACCGGGAACGGGTGCCTGTACCCGTCCCCTTCATTCTGTGCTATTCTCCGGGGCGCGCCCAGTCATGCGCCAATGGAGAACGCCCCATGCAAACGCTGAACCGCCGTGATTTTCTTGCCGCCCTGGGTTGCGCATCCCTCGGGGCGGCCGCCGTAGCCCACGGCCAGCCAGTCCCATCGGCAAAGTCCAAACCGAACTTTGTGTTCATCCTGATCGACGACATGGGCTGGATGGACGTGGGCTGCAACGGCAGCCGCTTCTACGAGACGCCAAACATCGACCGGCTCGCCGCGCAGGGAATGCGCTTCACCAACGCCTATGCCGCCTGTCCCGTCTGCTCGCCCACGCGCGCCAGCATACTTACCGGCAAATACCCCGCCCGGCTTCATCTCACCGACTGGATTCCGGGCCAAACCATGCCCTACGAGAAACTGCGCCGGCCCGATTTCAGGCAGGAACTGCCGTTGGAGGAAGTGACCATTGCCGAGGCGCTCAAGCCCGCCGGATACGCCACCGCCTCCATCGGCAAGTGGCATCTTGGCACCGAGCCATTCTATCCCGAACATCAGGGCTTCGACGTGAACTTCGCGGGCACCAAGGTCGGCTCACCCGCCAGCTACTTCTACCCGTACAAATCGCCCGACCTGCCCAAGGTCGCGGACGGCGAGTACCTCACCGACCGGCTGACGGACGAGGCGCTCAAGTTCATCGACGCCAACAAGGACCGCCCCTTCTTCCTCTATCTGCCGCACTACGCGGTGCACCAGCCGCTTCAGGGCAAGGATGAGGACGTGGACCGTTTCGAGAAGAAGGGGCTGCCCCGAAAAGGGCAGAACAGCGCCGTCTATGCGGCCATGATCAAGAGTGTGGACGAAAGTGTCGGGCGGGTGATGGCGCGGCTGGACGCGCTGGGTATCGCGGACAACACAATCGTCATCTTCATGTCCGACAACGGCGGACTGGCCACGGTGACTTCAAACGCGCCGTTGCGCGCCGGCAAGGGCACGCTCTACGAGGGCGGGGTGCGCGAACCCATGATCGTTCGCTGGCCGGGCGTGGTGAAGCCCGGTTCCGTCTGCGACACGCCGGTGACCAGTGTGGACTTCTTCCCCACGATCCTGGCCATGGCGGGCGTGACCATGAAAGTGGACAATATCGACGGCATTGACCTGACGCCCCTGCTGCGCGGCGGCGGGATATCGCGGTCCGACGCGCTCTACTGGCATTACCCCCATTACCATTCAGGCGGCGCCACGCCCGGCGGTGCCATCCGCGACGGAAACTACAAGCTCATCGACTTCTACGGCGAGGAACGCTTCGAACTGTATGATCTCAAGGCGGACTTGGGCGAGCAGAACGACCTCGCCGCCCAGATGCCCGAAAAGGCCCGGGAACTGCGGACGAAACTGCACGACTGGCTGAAGCGCGTGGATGCGCAAATGCCCACGCCCAATCCGAACTTCGACCCCAAGAAGCGGGACCGCACGGGCTGAAGGGCAAAGGGCGTGTCATGGCCGCTCTTAACTCATTCCCTCCATCTTCCTGGCGTCGCGCCGTCTACCCGGCGATGGCCTTCGCCCATGGTTCGACCCCGGTTGTGGCGTGGTTTCCCGACCACGCCACATTTCCGACCGCAGGTCTCATCGCCTTTTGCCCCAACGCCTGCTTGAAAGACCGCAGGACAGGGGCATACAATACTGACCAGTCAGTTCTACACTGGAGCCCCGTAATGGAAAGCGCGGACAAACGACTGGTGATCATGCAGACAGCCGAAAAGCTGTTCAAGAGCCGCCGCATCCACGAGATCACCCTGGACGAGGTGGCGCAGAAGGCGCGCGTGGGGAAGGGCACTATCTACCTCTATTTCGAGAACAAGGACGACCTCTTTTTCCAGGTGGCCACGTCCGGGTTCGACGAACTGTGCAAGCTAATTCGCGAGCAGGTTTCTCTGGAGGACCGCTTCGAAGACCAGCTCCTGCAGATGTGCCAGGCCATGAGCGCCTTCTTCGGCAAGCGCCGCGAAATGTTCCAGATGATGATGGCCGAGGATGCGCGGATGAACGGTGTCCAGCGCTCCCTGCGTGAGCGCTGGATAATGCGGCGAAAGAAACTGCGCGAGGCGGTGGCGCTGGTGATCGGGCGCGGCGTGGCGGAAGGGCGTGTAAGGACGGACATCCCCGCGGAGACATTGGCCACGCTCCTCATGGGCCTCATGCGCACCCGGGCGCATGAACTGGACAAACAGCCCGAGGGGGAGCCTTTGGTCATAGACATATCCCTTATCATAGACATCTTCATAAACGGTGCCGGTTGTGGGAAAAGGACCTGAAAGCACGAACAGAGCCGTTCCTGAACTGCACGGCACAGAGACGCACTAATATGGATGGACAGGACAAGAAAGATATGGGCAGGCGCAAAGGGTGGGCCCTTCGCTGGGCCGCTGCGGGGCTTCTTCTCGCGGGATGCGCCACCGAGGCGCCCAAATGGACGCCCGAAACCGTCGCTCCTCCGGCCACCCCGCCGGCGGAAGTCCGGGCCGGCGCCCCGATTCAGAATGCGACCCAGCCGCTGTCCGTTCCCGAATCCGCGCAGGCCGCCGAACCTCTCGCCATCAACCGCGATACGGCCATTCTGACGGCCATTCTGAACAACCGTTTCGCCGAGGTGGCGCGGTTTGGCCCAAAGATTGGCGACACCCTTGAGCCCGAAGCCCGGGCAGCCTTCGATCCCGCGCTCTTCGGCAACCTTACCTATGGTCACGATGAGCGCAATGCAACGCTCACCGGCACCAGTTCCGGCAGCGGGACGGGAACCGGCGGGAGCAGCGGTGTCGCGGACTGTGTACGGCAGACCATTGCGATCATCACGCAAATCAGAAACATCGTTGCCGCCGTTGAAAGGACGCCCCAGACGGCGGTGAAGGCCGACACGGCGCTGGCCACCGTGGGCGTGAGCGAACACCTCCCGACAGGCGCCAGCCTCTCCCTGTCCGGCAGCACGGGAACGGCGGACACGAACGTCACGGACAGCAAAGGGGTGCACGGCTGGACCGCGAGCGTGGCGCAGCCGTTGCTGCGCGGCGCGGGCACCGGCGTGAACCTCGTTGCACTGCGCCAGGCGCGCAACAAGGCGGCCCAAAGCGAGCACGCATTCCGGCAGAAAATGCTGGACTTGGTGGAGCAGACGGAAGCGGGCTACTGGAACCTCGCCCTCGCCCAGAAACTGCTCGAAATCAGGCAATTCGGGGTGAAGCTCGCGGAGGAGCAGCTGAAGCGGACCGAGGAGCTTTTCGCGGCGGAGAAAATTATCCAGGGTGACGTGATGGCCGCTCGTGCCGAGCGGGCAAGCAGGATGGCCGATTTGGTGGACGCACAGTCCAATCTGCGCAGCCAGGGGCTGGCCATGGTGCAACTGCTGAACCCGTCGGCCACCAGCCAGTGGAATCTCAATTTTGCGGCAACCGACCCCATCGACTTAGACGAGAGGGTCCTGGACGCGGACAGCAGCGAGAAACTGGCCCTGCAATACCGGCCTGAACTGGCCCAGGCCCGCCTCGACCAGGCCAATGCCGGGCTTGACCTTGTCCGTGCGCGCAACGGCGTCCTGCCGCAGGTCGATCTGGTCGGTTCCTACGGTTCGGGCAACACGAACGGCCTGGGCACGCTGACCACGGCCGCCACCACCGGCAATCTTCTCTCCGACACAACAAGCCTGAGAGTGGGTGTGCAGGTGGAGCAGCCCATCATGAACCGTGCCGAGAAAGCGCGGCTGCGCCGGGCCATGCTCAGCGAGCAGCAGATTGGATGGTCCGTCAGCGCACTCGAACAGAGCCTCGCCCGCGAGGTTCGCCAGGCCGTTGTGGCCGCCGACGGGCAGTGGCAGCGCATCCAGGCGACCCGCGAGGCCGTGGAGGCGCGCACCGAGCAGTTGCGTGTGGCGCAGGGCCGTTTTGAGGCAGGCAAGACCACCAACCTTGATTTGCTCATCGTGCAGCGTGATTTCATCCAGTCCGAGGTGGACGAGGCGAACGCGCGCATCAGTTATATTCAGGCGCTTACAACGCTCCATGCGTCGGAGGGGACTCTCCTCGAACGGCGCGGCATTTCGCTGGAACTGGCGAAGCAGGAATCAAAGGACCGGGCCAATGGCCAATAGTATCGAACGACCGTCGGGAGACGCCCGCATGAAAAGAAGCACCCTCTTTGGGCAGACCGTTGCCGTCGCGTTGTGCGCCGCGCTGCTCCTGTTGCCGAGCGCCTGCAAACCGGGCGGTGCGCCCGCTGGCGCCCCAGGGCCGGCCGGTGCCGCCAAAGGCCCCGCGCCCATCAAGATCGGCGAAGTGACGCGGCAGTCCATGCCGGTGCAACTCGCCGCCGTGGGCTCGGTGGAGCCCATTCAGACCGTGCAGATAAAGGCCCAGGTGTCCGGCCAGGTGATGGAGGTGCGCTTCACCGAGGGCGATTTGGTGCAGAAGGACCAGGTTCTCTTTGTCATTGACCGCCGTCCCTATGAGGTGGCGCTCAAGCAGGCCGAGGCAAATCTGTCCAAAGCCCGGGCGCAGTTCGAGCAGGCCAAGGCCATGACCTTGAAGGACAAGGCACAGTCGGAACGGTTGCGGGCCACGTTCAGCCGCGACCAGGGGTTGGCCGACAAGGGCATGCTGTCGAAAGAAGAATTCGACCGTTCGCGCGCCGACTTTCAGGCCGGTGAGGCGGCCGTGGCCGCCGACGAGGCCAATGCCGGGGCGGGGGGCGAGGCAATCGAGGCGGCAAAGACCGCCATCGACCAGGCCAAACTGCAACTGGAGTATTGCACGATTACGGCACCCCTGACAGGCCGGACCGGTGCGGTGACGGCCAAGGCGGGAAATCTTGTCCGGACCGGCGACATGGCCCCGATGGTCACCATCAACCAGATTGCCCCCATCCGGGTCAGCTTCTCCGTTCCCGAGCGGCAGCTTTCCGAAATGAAACGGCGCATGGCCGAGGGGGCAATCGGGGTGGACGCCCTTGTCGAGGGCGATGCGGTGCCCTGCAAGGGCACGCTGACTTTCGTGGACAACACGGTGGACGCCACCACGGGCACCATCATGCTCAAGGCAACCTTTGACAATGCCGACAGCCGGCTGTGGCCCGGCCAGTTTGTGCGCGTGCAGGTGAACTTGTCCGTTCAGGCCGATGCGATCGTCGCGCCCGCCAAGGCGGTGCTCCTCGGGCAGAAGGGCACTTATGTGTACGTCATCACGGCGGACATGAAAGCCGACATGCGCCCCGTGAAGACGGGCGACACGCTGAAGGACATGACCGTCATTCTCGAAGGGCTCCAACCCGGCGAGAAAGTGGCGACGGACGGACAGTTCGTGCTCGCGCCCGGCGTTGAGGTGAAGGATGCCGCCGCGGCACCCGCACCTGCAACGGCCCCGGCCGCCGGAGCGCCCGTGAAATGAGCATTTCCTCCCTGTTCATTCGCCGGCCGGTCATGACCACGCTGGTGGTGCTGGCGCTGCTGCTTGCGGGCGTGCAGGGCTATCGCATGCTGCCCGTCAGCGACCTGCCCAATGTGGACTTTCCCACCATCACCGTTTCCGCATCGCTTCCCGGCGCCAGCCCTGAGACCATGGCCTCCGCCGTGGCCACGCCGCTGGAGCGCGTCTTCTCGACGATCCAGGGTGTGGACTCGATGAATTCAACGAGCGTCTACGGTTCGACGCAGATCACCCTCCAGTTTGCGCTGGAGCGCAACATCGACGCGGCCGCACAGGACGTGCAGTCCATGATCATGCAGGCGAACAAGGACATGCCCAAGGACATGACCAGTCCGCCATCCTACCGCAAGGCCAATCCGGCGGACACGCCGATTCTCTATCTCGTGCTCAAGTCCGCCATTCTGCCGCTTTCCGACGTGGACGAGTACGCCGAAACCATGCTGGCGCAGCGCATCTCCATGGTCAGCGGCGTGGCCCAGGTGCAGGTGTTCGGCTCCCAGAAATATGCCGTGCGCGCCCAGTTGGACCCGCAGCAGATGGCCACGCGCCAGGTCGGCATCAATGAAGTCTCCGCGGCGGTGCAGAGCGCCAACGTGAATCTGCCCGCGGGCGACCTGCAGGGGACAAGCCGCGCCTTCACGGTGCAGGCGGAAGGCCAGATCTTCCGGGCGGCGGGTTACGGACCGCTCATCGTCGCCTATCGGAACGGCGCGCCGGTGCGGCTGAACGACGTGGGCAAGGTGTTCGACAGTGTCGAGAACGACAAGGTGGCAAGCTGGTTCCGCGACACCCGGGCCATTGTGCTGGCGGTGCAGCGCCAGCCCGGCACCAACACCGTCGAGGTTGTCGAAGGGGTGAAGGCGCTCCTGCCGTCGTTCCAACAACAGTTGCCCAAGGCCGTCGAGATGGAAATCCTCTTCGACCGCTCACAGTCGATCCGCCAGTCGGTGAACGATGTCAAATTCACCCTCGTGCTGACCACCATGCTCGTCGTTCTGGTGATATTCCTGTTCTTGCGGCATGTGCGGGCCACGATAATTCCCGCGCTGGCCCTCATCTCGTCCATCGTGGGCACCTTCGCCGCGATGTACGCGTTCGGATTCAACATCGACAACCTGTCCCTCATGGCCCTGACGCTGGCCACCGGCTTCGTGGTGGACGACGCCATCGTCATGCTCGAAAACGTCATCCGGCACATGGAAAAGGGCGAGAAACCCATGGAGGCGGCCTTCATAGGGTCGCGGGAAATCGGGTTCACCATCATATCCATGACCGTCTCGCTGGTGGCCGTGTTCATTCCGGTGCTCTTCATGCCGGGCATCATGGGGCGCATCTTCCGCGAATTCGCGATCACCATCAGCGCCGCCATCCTGATCTCGGGCGTCATTTCGCTCACGCAGACGCCCATGCTGTGCAGTCGCTTCCTCCGCCCGCCCGACGAGGGTCGCCATGGTCCGCTCTACCGCGTGCTGGAATGGGGCTTTGATTCCATGCTTTGGGTGTACCGGTGGACGCTGTACGGCGTCATGCGCGCGCGCCCGCTCGTTATGCTGGTTTTCCTCGCGCTGATCGTGCTGACCGGATACCTGTTCACCATCGTGCCCAAGGGCTTCATTCCCTCCGAGGACACGGGGCAGATCCGGGTCACCACGGAGGCGGCGCAGGGGGTCTCCTTCAAGGAAATGTCGGAGCATCAGCAGGCGCTGGCGGCTGTTGTAAACCAGGACCCCAACGTGCAGGCCTTCATGTCCTCCGTCGGTGGCGGCAGTTCATTCTCCGCCACGGCGAACGCGGGCCGCATGTTCATCGTTCTCAAAGAGCGGGACAAGCGCATCGGCGTGGAAGAGTTCATAGCCAAGATGCGGGCGACGCTGGCCAAGGTGCCCGGCATCAAGGCCTATCTGCAGAATCCGCCCCCCATCTCACTGGGCGGCCAGATGACCAAGGGACAGTACCAGTACACGCTCCAGGCCACCAACCTGGACGACCTGTACAACTACGGCCCCATCCTTGAGAAGAAGCTCAAGGAGGCGAAACTCGAAAACGGCAAGGGCCTGCTGGATGTGAACAGCGACCTGCTGCTCAAGAACCCGGAGGCCAACATCGAGGTGGATCGCGACAAGGCGGCCGCACTCGGGCTCACGGTTGGGCAGGTCGAGGATGCCCTGTACACCGCCTACGGGTCGCGGCAGATTTCCACGATCTATGCCCCCACCAACCAGTACCGCGTGGTTATGGAACTGCTCCCCGAATACAAGTCCGACCCGACTTCACTGTCACTGCTGTACCTGCGTTCCTCCGCGGGCAAACTTGTCCCGCTGGACACCCTGACGCGGGTCAGGAAAGAGATTGGCCCCATGACCGTGGCGCATCTGGGCCAGTTGCCCTCGGTCACCATCTCCTTCAACCTTCCCCCGGACATCTCGCTCGGTGACGCAACGGAACTGGTCGCGAAAGTGACCCGTGAAACCCTGCCCTCGACCATCACGGGCAGTTTCCAGGGCACCGCGCAGGCGTTCCAGAAATCCATGGGCGGCACCATGTTCCTGCTCTTTGCCGCGCTCATTGTGGTGTATATCGTGCTGGGCGTGCTGTACGAAAGCTTCATCCACCCCATCACCATTCTCTCGGGCCTGCCCGCCGCAGGCGCCGGCGCGCTGATCACCCTGCTGCTGTTCAAGAGCGAGCTGAACCTGTACTCGCTGGTCGGCCTCGTGATGCTCATCGGCATCGTGAAGAAGAACGCCATCATGATGGTGGACTTTGCCCTTCAGAAGCAGCGCGAGGAGAACCTCAAGCCCTTTGACGCCATGTATGAGGCCGCACTGGTGCGGTTCCGTCCCATCATGATGACCACCATGGCCGCGCTCATGGGAACCCTGCCCATCGCCCTGGGCATGGGCGCCGGTTCCGAATCACGCCGCCCCCTGGGGCTCGCGGTGGTGGGCGGCCTGGTGGTTTCGCAGATGCTGACCCTGTACATCACACCCGTCTTCTACACCTACATGGAGGCCTTCGCCGGCCTGTTCAAGCGCAAGAGGGGCTAGGGTCTGGGGTCTGGGGTCTGGGGTCTGGGGGCTGGGGTCTGGGGGCTGGGGGCTGGGGTCGGGGGGCTGGGGTCTGGGGGCTGGGGGCTGGG
>CAIJOU010000964.1 GCA_903822375.1 Candidatus Hydrogenedentota bacterium | reverse complement strand
TGTTGAGGTTGTCGTTGGTGGTTTGAGCTGCTCAGCCCATCTTTGCAAAAAAAAGGCGTATTGTCAATAGATATGCCGTTGTAATATCAACAAACACAAACAGTTACAAAAACACGGGATCACTCAGCTTTCACGCAGGCGCGCTTGACCGCGCGGTGGTATGTGTCCTTGGTGTAGTGGTCAGTGATGGTGCGTTCAGTTAGACGCTTGGTGGGTTCCTGGGTCTTTCGGCGTCCCTTGCCCTTTTTGTTCTCAGTGCGTTCGGCCCAGTGGTCTGCCGGTTGAAACAGAAATTCGCCGGGCGCACGCTTGAGCAAGAACGGCGCCAGCACCTTCTGTGCCTTGGGGCCGAAGAATAGAACGCGCCGCAGTCCGCGGTGGGCGTTCTTGTGCGCTTTCAACTCGCAGCGCCAGACAGGGCCGTTGCGGTCAATCATTTCGGCCTTGAGTCCGCACACTTCGCCCGGTCGCATGCCACACAGTTCCTGCAGTTCAATCATGGCGCGCACGCTTGCGTTCACCAGCGTCTTGACTGCCTTGACATGTTCGGGATTGGCCGGTTCAATCGATTCTGTCTCCCGGGCATTGCATCGGCCACGTTGTAGCGGTTTAAGCGTTTGGCACTTGTGGAAGATGTCAACCGGCGCAAATTCCATGCTGGCACACCACTCCCAGAAGCGTGTGATTTCACTCATGCACCGGTTTATTCCAGTTCGGCAAAGCGCCTTTCTTCCTTCCTCTCGGGGCTGCCCCATCGCTTCGCGCACCATGCGCAAGGTCTTCATGTTGAACTGGTCGGGGCGCATTGACCCGCACAGCCGGGTCAGAAAACACATGGCTGCCTTACCTCGATGCCAGGAACCGGGGGTAGATTGGTAGTAGGCGACCATGGCAATGGTGTACTTGTCGACCAGTTCGACAATGCGCACGTCATCGGCCGGTGCGTCAATGAGCATGCCGGATTTCCACTCAAGAATCAGACGGTGGTAGGCGCGTTCGGCTTCGTCTTTGTCGCGGCCAAGCCAGTGGTCACGACCTTCAATCGTGACCCGGTAACGGTTGGTGGTGCTGTTGAATCGCAGCTTGGGGGTGCCCATTCATCCTCCTTTCGGGTCATTTGACCCGTTCTTGTGCCGTCATGCAGCTTCATCTTCGGAGGAGATACGATCTGTAAGCAGTTGCAGTGGAAGGAGTTAAAAATGGTGGGCGATACTGGACTCGAACCAGTGACCTCCGCCGTGTGAAGGCGGCGCTCTAACCAACTGAGCCAATCGCCCACTGCGGCGCAAATGCTACCATACGGTGATGGGCACGGTCAAGAAGAAGGCTGAAGGAGTAAGGCTGAAGGCTGAAATGTGAAGGAAGCCGTGGGTCCTTTCGGCGTGTCCCGGAGCATGCCTGCCGTGTGGGACGGGGCTCTGGAACAGGATTGAAACGGGACGAATGGACTACAATGGTTCTCGGCCGGGCTCACGTTCGGGTTCGGCGTGCTGCACATAGTCTTGAGAGAGAGCCAGGTGTCCTGTGCATGATTAACCTCGTCAGGAGGCAAGAGCAATGAATCCGAACGAAAAGGTTGCGCTGGTCACGGGAGGGGCCTCGGGTCTCGGCAAGGCGACGGTGCTTTGGTTGCTGGACAAGGGCGCGAAGGTTGTCATCGCAGACTATGACGCGGCGGCCGGGCAGGCGCTGGCCGACGAGCACCCGGAGGCAACCGCGTTTGCCAAATGCAACGTCACTTTGACGGAAGAGGTGACGGCCGCAGCGGACCTGGCCGTTGACAGATTTGGTCGGATTGACATCCTGGTCAACTGCGCGGGCATAGGGGCCGCGGAGCGCACCCTCGGCCGGGAGGCACCGCACAATCTGGACCTGTTCAAGACGGTGGTTGCGGTGAACCTGTTCGGCACTTTTGACATGACCCGTCAGGCGGCTTTCAGGATGGCGAAGAATGAACCGGACGGGGACGGGTGTCGCGGCGTGGTTGTGATGACCAGTTCTGTTGCCGCCTTTGACGGCCAGATCGGCCAGACTTCCTATGCCGCGGCCAAGGCGGGTTTGGTCGGCATGACGCTTCCGCTGGCGCGCGACCTTTCCTCGGTTGGCATTCGGGTATGCACCATCTGTCCGGGCATTTTTGACACGCCGCTGCTGGCGATGGTCCAGGGCGACATGCGGGCGCGGCTCGAACAGTCAGTGCCCTTTCCCAAACGACTGGGGCAACCGGATGAATTTGCCCAATTGGTCGGGCAGATTGTCTCCAACCCCTATCTGAACGGGGAGGTGATTCGATTGGACGGCGCCATTCGGATGGCACCCAAGTGACAATGGATAATTGATAACGGACAATGGACAAATAAGTTAACCTGTCCCATATTACCAATCTTAGCGTATACGTTCTCTGTTTTTCATTGTCCATTGTCCATTGTCCATTACATACTTCTTTACGACCGCCGTGAAAAGGTAGATTCGACTTATGGGTGTCTTGTCGTCGTTAAAGGTTTTGGACTTCTCCGTGCTCCTGCCCGGCCCCTTCGCCTCTTTGATGCTGGCCGACCTCGGCGCGGACGTGGTTCGCATCGAGAATCCCGGCCAGTTTGATCTGGTCCGCTCCTTTCCGCCCTTTGATGGTGATTCCTCCGCGGCCCACGCCTATCTAAACCGCTCGAAACGTTCCGTGGCGCTCGACCTGAAACAGCCCCAAAGCGCGGACATTGTCAAGCGGCTCGTGCGGAAATATGACATCGTTCTGGAACCGTTCCGGCCCGGTGTGATGGACCGGCTCGGAGTGGGCTATGAGGCGCTGAAGGCGGCACACCCAGGCGTGATTTACTGCTCGCTGACGGGATACGGCCAGACGGGTCCGCTGCGAGACCGGGCGGGCCACGACATCAACTATCTGGCGTTGTCCGGTGTCATGAGCCACAGCGGCCGTAAAGCGGCGGGACCTGTGCCGCAGGGGTGCCAGGTCGCTGACATCGGCGGCGGAAGCTGCAACGCACTCGTGGGCATTCTGGCGGCCGTCATCCACCGCCAGCAGACCGGCGAGGGACAGCACGTCGACGTGTCCATGTTTGACGGCGCGCTTGCCTGGAACATGTTTGCCGCCACGCAGTCGTTGACTGGGGGTGAGGTGCCCGACTACGAATCCATGACCCTGAACGGGGGCTCCGCGTATGACTATTACCGCACACGCGACGGACGCTACCTGTCGGTCGGGTCGCTCGAACCCAGATTCTGGCTGGGTTTCTGCGAGACCATAGGACACCCCGAATTGGCCGCACGGGTGTATCCGTCCGGAGTGGAGACGGAGAAACTCAAAGAGAAGATTCGCGCCATTATCGCCCAGAAAACGCGGGACGAGTGGACGGCGACCTTTGCCGGCAAGGATTTCTGCGTCGAGCCGGTGCTGACCGTAGGGGAGGCGCTGGCCCACCCGCAAACGTCCGCGCGGGGAATGGTGGTCAACGTGCCCAAAGCGGACGGCACCACGCAACCCCAACTCGGTTGCCCCATCACCTTCTCGGGGTCAGAAGCGGAATACCGCCACGCCGGTGTACCGCTGGGCACGCATACGGACGAGGTGCTGCACGAGATCGGATACACCGATGACGACATCCAAGGGCTTCGCAAATCGGGCGTGTTTGGCCCCGTCTAGAATCCCATGGAGCGGCCGATGATCTCCTTCATGATTTCGGTCGTTCCCGCATAGATCGTCTGCACACGCGAGTCCACGTAGGCTTTTGCCACGAAATATTCCATCATGTAGCCATAGCCGCCGTGCAGTTGCACACAGGTGTCCACAACCCGTTTCTGCAGTTCCGTCGTCCACCACTTGACCATGGCGGCCTTTTCCCCGTTAAGTTCCCCCTCATTGTGCAGGAGCACGCAGTGGTTCAGAAACACGCGCGCGATTTCAGTCTCTGTCTTCATCTCGGCGAGCTTGAAACGGTTGTGCTGGAACTTGCCTATGGGCCGACCAAACGCCGTGCGCTCTTTGCAGTACTGGACCGTAATGTCGAGCACGGTCTCGCAGGCCATGACGGCGGCAACGGACGCGACGAGACGCTCCTGGGGCAGCAGTTGCATGAGGTAGAGGAATCCGCAGCCCTCCTGGCCGAGCAGGCTCTCGGCGGGAAGGTAAACATCCTTGAAGAATGCCTCGGCCGTGTCCTGGGCGTGCATGCCCACCTTTTTGAGCTTGGCCCCGCGTTCATAGCCCTTCGTCCCGCTGTCCACGAGAAACAGGCTGATCCCTTTGTGGCTTGCATCGGTGTCGGTCTTGGCCACGACAATAATCACATCGTTGAGGAGGCCGTTCGTAATAAAGGTTTTCTGGCCGTTGAGCAGGTAACCCTCACCCTCCCGTACGGCCGTGGTCCGCACGGCCGCGAGGTCGCTGCCCGTGTCGGGCTCGGTCATGGCGATGGCGCCGATGCACTCGCCCCGGACCATCTTCGGCAGGTACCTGTTCTTCTGCTCTTCCGAGCCGTAGTGGATGATGTAGGGCGCGACGATGTCGCTGTGCACCGCGAAGCCGGGACCGGACGCACCGGCACGGACCAGTTCCTCGATGGGAATCATGTTGTAGCGGTAATCCTTCAGTCCCATCCCGCCGTAGGCTTCGGGCGCCTGCAGGCACAGAAACCCGTTCTCACCCGCCTTTCGCCACAGTTCGCGCGGCACCACCCCGTCCTGCTCCCACTGGCTGTGAAACGGCACGATTTCCCGTTCAACAAACTTGCGCATGCTGTCCCGAAACATGCGGTGTTGCTCGTCGAAGAAACTGTCCGGCATTGGCGGGGGCTCCTTGCTGTCGGAAATTGACCGCTAAACGGCCTCGATCACGGTTGCGATTCCCAGTCCGCCGCCGCCGCAGATCATTTGCACGCCGCACTTTCCTCCGCTGCGCTTCAAGTGCCGGGCCATTTCGCCAAAATACAGGCAGCCGGACGCGCCGATGGGGTGTCCCAGAGCGATGGCGCCGCCGGTGGGGTTGACGCGGGGATCATCGTAGGCATAACCGAAAGCGTTCGCAAAGGCCAGGCAGGGCGATGCGAAGGCCTCGTTGGGCTCGATGACGTCCATGTCGTCCATGGTTTTGCCGCAGCGCGCAAAGGCTTTCTTGACCGCCGGTATGGGGGCGAGCAGCATGGGCACCGGGTCGCCGCCGGCCACGGCCATGGCCCGTATGTAGCACAGGGGCTCAAGACCCAGCTGTTCGGCCTTGTCGGCGCTCATGAGAAGCACGGCGGCTGCCCCGTCCACAATCTGGGAGGCATTGCCCGGCGTCACACAGCCGTCGGACTTGAAGGGCGTCGGGAGTTTCCCGAGTTTTGCGAGGTAGCCGGCGGGGTCGTCCAGCGCGTTCTCCCGGACCACCTCATCCGTGACCGCACTGTATTCCTTGCCTTCCCAGGAGAAGGTGAAGGGAACGATATTGTCGAACCAGCCGTTTCTCCGGGCTTGGGCGGCCTTTTGCATGCTCCACATGCCGAACTGGTCAAGCTGCTCCCTGGTGTGGCCTTCATCGGCCGAGATCATCTCGGCGCAAACGCCCTGCGGTACGTCCATGCCTATCTCTGACAACCGGGTGGAGAAGCGCACCGGAAAACCGGCCTTCCCGGCGACCATGACGTCCGACCAGATGCCGTAGTGCGACATCAGTTCGACGCCGGCCGCAAGCGCCACGTCGCCATTGCCGACTTGAATGCTTTGTGCCCCGAAATTGATAGCCTTCAGCCCCGCGTTGCAGAACTGGTTGACCGTGCATGCGCATGCATCCTTGGGAATGCCCGCGAGCAGCGAGGCGAAGCGGGCAATGTCGGCTCCCTGCTCGCCGAACTGGCTTAGGCAACCCACAATGACGTCCTCAATGTTATGCTCGTCGAACTTGGGACTCCTTGCCTTGACCCGGTCTAGCAATCCCCGCATTGTGTTGGCAAGCAGGTCCTGCGCCGAGGCCTGGCACAGTTGGCCGCCCTTTTCCATCCCGGCAACGCCGGACTTTCCAATTGCGCTTCGCACCGCATCCACAACGACCACTTCCCGCAGCAGCGTCATGACAATTCCTTTCCTGTTGGTTGTCCGGTCACCACGAGCCGGAACCAGGGTTTGATCCGGGACGTTTCGTGATCGTCAAGGGATTTTAGCACTTTTTTCCAATTCTGACATCCCTTGATTTTACTGAGGCAAT
>CAIJOU010000963.1 GCA_903822375.1 Candidatus Hydrogenedentota bacterium | reverse complement strand
TGGCAAAACCGTTATGTCAACAGGTAACAGAACGGTCTCAGCCGAATCATTCATGCTGCATTTCAGAAAGAAGGTCCGCCGGGCAAAACTCATGAGCCCGAGCCTTCCGTAGTTTAAGTAAGGCTTAAGCAGTTCGAGGGCGATCAGCGCATGGACCTTGTTGCCTTCTATACGAGAGGACCTGAGTACATGACAGGGGTCCATGACCTCGGATATTGCTGCGTTTCCGGTTAGCGCCACATCCAAGGGATAGTCTTCTGCCACTACTGGCGTGTATTCCGCTTTGAGTTCGACAGGTTCATATTCAACTTCGATTCGCGCAGAGTTGGTGGGGTCCAATGCCTTGACCGATTTGGGGGCATAAGCGATGGTGCTAGACACGGCGAGCATGTCGTTGAGCGTGGGGATGGGCACGCCGTTTATAGCGACCTTTTTCGACCGGCTAACAGGCAACCACCAGTTTATGCATGGGGCGAGCGCTTTCTTGCTCTCCACCGTGTACAGGAGCCGGTTGCCTTCCCGGCGGAATTCCGCGTTGAAGTTGGGAAGATGCAGGGCGGCCTTTTCCCATGCATCCGGAAAACAAGGTCCGACGCCCAACGAGTCGTGGCACACATGCAAACCAAAGATGGATTCGACTACCGACGCGATGAACAGCCCTGCCGGGGGCGAGAAGTAGGCCGGAATGGGTTCCTGCGCCACCTCGGGCCAGGAGCCGCGGTGGTTGGGGTCCATCACCCAGTCGGCCACGGCCTTGAGCGGTTTCCATGCCTCGTTGCGCATGCCCGCAGAGGAAAGGCCCCAAGCAGCCCAGGGCTGTTGAGCAGCGCCGGACTGCATGCCCCACGTGCCGCTGACATGGTTGGGGAAGTTGTTCGAGCAGTAGACGTCTCCGCCCGGCCCTGTGAGCCTATCGAGAAGATGGCGCAGTGAAAGGTACTGTTCAAAAGGATGCGCGTGTTCAACGTTCGAAAAAAGTGTCGGATAAATCAGCGTGTGATACTGGCCGTCGAGTCGCGGATAACCCAATGGGTCAATGAAAAAGCCATACCTGCCCAGGTCGGGCATCCAGAGTTTTTCCTGCAGACGCTGCTTGGCAAGGTCAATTCTTTCAAGCCATGAGGAAATCTCCGCCCACGCACCCTCTATAGGCAGGCACCCCATGCGCGTTCCCATCATGTTCATGCCTTCGATACTGGGTGTGGTGCCGTCGTTGGGCGTGCCGATCATGTCCTCCTGGTTGCCGATTTGCTGTGACCAGCCCAGCAGCATGTTGCCGTCGGGGTCGTATTCGTTAAAGGTCTGGTTGAGCACACGGTCCAGCATGGGCGCGACTTCCTTGGCAAACTCCTTGTCGCCGGTGAAGACCATGTAGTGCCGCGCCTGCCATGCCCAGAACTGGTTCGAGCCGCCGAAATCGCGGTGGGTCTGGCCGTTGGGCCATAGTTGCGGGACCGCGCCGTTGGGCAGTAGCATGCGCCCGTGGGTCAGCGTGCACAGTCGGGACCGGTCCTCCTGCCCCAGCCATTCCGCCCCGGCCGTGTGCTGCATGTGCCACAGTGCCAGCCAGTGGTGGATGGTTTCGATCCAGCCGTAGGGCTCGATCCACGAGTATTCCATCGTGATGATGGCCGCGCGGAACGCCGCGTTGAGGTTTTCATCGGGTGTCTCGATGCGGCTTTCCAGCAGTTTCGCGTAGTAGTCGTCCACGGACTTGCGCGCCGCCTGCGGGTCGGTCCGGCTCAATTCCAGCGCCCGCTCCGGCGCATCGGCATAGGCCATGACCAGCGCCCCGGTACCGTCGGCAAATCGCGCCGTGAGTTGGCCAGAATCCGCGTTGCGCTCCATGGTGCCCGTGGTGCGTGCGGCCATGGGGAACGGGTCTTCGCCGCTTTGGAAGGTTGCGGTGTTGCCGTCGATGACCTGCGCGTCTTTTGGTGCCACCGTATCAGGTCCGACAAAGGCAGGCGGCGTGCCGGTCAGAAAGGTGACCGACGTACCCCCGCCGATGCGCAGCACCACTGGCGTGGGGGGGTTGGTAGTGATGCTGTAGACGGCAGCGCCTTCCCAGGTGGTCACGCCGTGCCCGACCAGCAACGTCGCAAAATCGGCCGTCACCGCCACATCGCCGATGGTGAACTTCGCCTCCACGCCGCCGGGGAAGTCTTCCACATGAACATCTGTTGCGTTGCCCGGTGCGGGGATCAATCCGCCCTTGTCCAGGCAGGGAACGATCTTTACCAGGAAGTCATGCTTAATCTGTTCCGGATGGCTTTTGAAGTAGGTCATGAACGCCGAAGTCACGTCGGTTTCGTGCGTG
>CAIJOU010000962.1 GCA_903822375.1 Candidatus Hydrogenedentota bacterium | reverse complement strand
TGAAGGAAACCACCCGCTTGCGCTGGATGGGCACGGCGTCGCCCGTGCGCGGATTTCTTCCGGTGCGCGCATTTCTGCGTTTCGTCTCGAACACGCCGAAATTGCGAATTTCCAGCCGATCACCCTGCGCCAGCGCCTCAAGGATGCTGTCGAGCGTGGTCTGCACCACCGCCGCCACTTCGTTCTGGGTGAATCCCAGCCGTTCGGCGACATCTATGACCAGTTCCCGCTTTGTCAACGCAAGTTCCTCGCAAATCGATACCGTTTACTGCGCCGCCCCAGGCGAAACAGGGCGGGCGGCGCGTGACATCTGCATCACTCTATTACTTGGTGGGAATGGTCGTTCCCATGCCCAGCGCACTCTTGTACATGTCGGCAATGCCGAAAAGATTGAGGTAGAACACCACCGCGAGGACCGCTATCACGACGCCGATGATAATGAAAGTCTTTGTGTTGGGGTTCATCCCGCCGCCGCCGCCGCCGCGGGCGCCCGCCATCATATCCTGCGTGGCGATAAAGACGCGTTCGCCGCGCTCGGCGCGGGACTTCTTGTCCTCAAGCACGCCCAGGGTCTCGTTGATGGAGATGAACGCGCGGTGCCACTCGGTCTGCAGCTTCTTGAGGGCCACTTCCGACTGCGCGTAAATGGCCTCAAGGCTCGTCGCGCCGCTCACGATGTTCATCGTGTTGCCGTCAAGCGTGTAGTCGTCCAGCAGCGTCTGCTGCAGGACCCGGTGCTCGCGCGCCAGTTTGCTCTTTATCTTGAGGAACTGCTGCTCAAGCTGCGCTTTGTTCACGCCCGGATTGGGGTAGGACGTGAGGATTTGGTTGAACAGCAGCCAGTCATTCATGAACTCGCGGCACAGTTCAACCCGGCGCTCCAGATGCTCGACAATCTTTTGCTGTTTCTTGTTCAGGGACATGATAAGCGGGTGCTCCTGTAGGCGAAAGATGCACGTGGGCCAACCAGGCTTACTTTAGCATACGTCCTGTGTCATGTCAAACGGCATGCACGGTAAGTTTTTGGCCGTTGCGGTTTTACGCATATTTTACCGCTTTCGGACAGACCGCAAAACAGGCCGCTTTTCGCCTGCGTCAGGCCCCCGCGCGAAATCCCATGAAGTTCTTGATCATGGTCTTTCCGTGCTCGGTCAGGATGCTTTCCGGGTGGAACTGAACGCCCCAGACGGGATACTCCCTGTGGGCCACCGCCATGATCATGCCGCCGTCGGTTTCCGCCGTCACCTCCAGGCAGTCCGGACAGGTTTCGCGCTTGATCACGAGCGAGTGGTACCGGGTGGCCTTGAACGGCGAGGGAACGCCCGCAAAGAAGGGGTTGCCGTTGTGCGTGATGGTGCTGATCTTGCCGTGCATGATAACCCCGGCGCGCACCACGTCGCCGCCGTAGGCCGCGCCCATGCTCTGGTGGCCCAGGCACACGCCGAGAATCGGGTACTTCGGCCCGAGCCGCTTGATGGTCTCGATGGAGATGCCCGCCTCGTAGGGCGTGCAGGGGCCCGGCGAGATGACGATGCGGTCCGGCTTGAGTTCGTCCACGCCGTCCACCGTGATCGCGTCGTTGCGGAACACGCGCACGTCGCTGTCCAGTTCGCCGAAATACTGCACCAGGTTGTAGGTGAAAGAGTCGTAGTTGTCGATGATGATAATCATGATTCGAGCCCCTTCTCGGCGAAGTCCACGGCTTTGAACAGCGCTTTGGCCTTGTTGACGGTTTCCTCGTACTCGCGGCCCGGGTCGCTGTCGTAGACGATTCCCGCGCCGGCCTGCAGGTAGGCCATGCCGTCCTTCACCACCATCGTGCGGATCAGGATGCAGGTGTCCATGTCGCCGTCATAGCTGATGTAGCCGCAGCCGCCCGAATAGGGACCGCGCCGTTCCGGCTCCAGCTCGTCGATCACCTGCATCGCCCGGATCTTGGGCGCTCCGCTCACGGTGCCCATCGGGAAGGTCGCCTCGATGGCGTCAAAGGCGTCGCAGTCGGGCTTCATCCGCCCGGCCACCTCGCTGACAATATGCATCACGTGCGAATAGCGCTCGACGACCATGAGTTTGTTGGGCACCGGCGCCACGGTGCCGGGCTGGCTGATCCGGCCCACGTCGTTGCGGCCGAGATCGACGAGCATGATGTGCTCGGCGATTTCCTTTTCGTCCGCCATCAGGTCCTTTTCAAGCGCCAGGTCCTCCTCGGGCGTGGCGCCGCGCTTGCGGGTGCCCGCGATGGGCCGCACCATGCACGCGCCCTGCTTCACCTGGGTCATCACCTCGGGGCTGGAACCGACCAGCGCGAACTCGGGGAACTGCACCAGCAGCATGTAGGGCGACGGATTGATGCAGCGCAGCGCGCGGTACAGGTTGGCCGGGCTGGCGCCCACGGGCCGCCGGAAGCGCTGCGAGAGGACGACCTGGAAGATGTCGCCCGCGCAGATGTACTCCTTCGCCTTGCCCACGGCCTCGCAGAAGGCATCGCGGGTGAAATTGGACTCGGGCGTCACATCCTCTTCGGGCGCGTTGTGCAGGCGCTCGGTGCTGACCACCAGCGGGCCGCGCAGCTTCTGCTCGATCTCGTGAATCTTGCGCACCGCCTCGTTGTAGACCGCGTCCGCATGGTCATTGCAGTGGGCGTTGGAGACAATCTGGATTTTGTTCTTCACATGGTCGAACACGACGATGGTGTCGGTGATCATGAAGTACAGGTCGGGCAGGTTCAGCGGGTCGGGGTTGGTGTCGGGCAGCTTCTCAAAGAAGCGGACCTGATCGTAGGACAGGTAACCCACGGCGCCGCCGTGGAACGCGGGCAGGCCCGGCACCTTGACGGGCTCGTACTGCGCCATGAGCGCGCGCAGTTCGCGCAGCGGGTTGTCGGACTCGAAAGTTTCCTCCACGCCGTTGCGGATGACGGCGCCGTTGCGGCCCTTGGACCGGAACACGATGGAGGGGTTGGCGCCGAGGAACGAGTACTGGCCGATAACCTCGGCCTTTTCCACGCTTTCAAGCAGAAAGGCGTACTGCTGGCTGCGCGATATTTTCAGGTAGGCCGTTACCGGCGTTTCCAGGTCGGCAAGGATTTCCTTGCAGACGGGCACCACGGCGTTGGGCCGGGCGATGGTGCGGAATTCATCGAGACTGGGGTAAATCATGGGGATGTTCCTTTTGGGTCACGCCGCCGGGGGCGGCCGATTCGAGTCAACAGAAAAGGGTTGTCAGACGGAGTTCAGGCGTTTGCGGCTGCGCCACGCCATCGCCAGACCTGTTGCTCGATTCGGAACATCGTGTCTCCTGACTGGGAGCGCCCGTCATTCCCGCGAAGGCGGGAACGTCCCCGCCGGCTCTTGGAGGCGTTTAAGCTTCCCTGCGCCCAGATCGTATCCCATTAGAATTGCACAGCCGCACCGTGCGATGCAAGATCATAGTGTGGGGCAGAC
>CAIJOU010000961.1 GCA_903822375.1 Candidatus Hydrogenedentota bacterium | reverse complement strand
GGGCAAGTTCGGCGTCGAGATGCTGACCATTGAGCCCATGTCGTGCCTGGCTGAGCCGCCGACGCTGACGTCGGAGATTCAGGCCATGGCCACGGAGCTTGAGGCACACCACAAGGCCACGCCGGGCACCTCGGGCATCGGCTTCTGTATCGACACGTCGCACGGCTGGGCCGACCACGACGGCATGGTACGTGAGACGCCGGAACAGCTCATCACGTCCTCACTCCCCTGGCTGGCCGAACTGCACCTGAAGAACACGGATTCGCTGTTCAATTCGACTTTCGGATTCAGCGACGCCGAACGCGCAAAAGGTATCGTCAATCTCGCACTCGTGCGCGACATGCTGCACGCGCATGCGGCGGTCATCCCCGTGAAGCACCAGATCGCCTATCTGGAAATGGGCGGGCCCAAACTGGGCCGCGACTACAGCGACTGCAAGCTGGAGGCCATGCTGCGCGCTTCCATCGGCCATATCAGAGAGGTCTTCACCGAAACACCCAAGCCCGAAACCGTTCCGGTTATAGAAGTCACCACCGCCACACCACAGGAACCGGAGCTGCGCGCAGGCACACTACTCGTGGCCCCGTCGGTCATGTGCGCCAACCTGCTGCACCTGGAGGAGAGCGTGCGTCGGCTGGAAGAAGTGAACGCCGACCTGCTGCATATCGATGTCATGGACGCGCACTTCACACCCAATATGCCGCTCGGCTTTGAGGCGTTTAAGCAGCTCCGCGGCAAGACCTCCATGCCCTTTGATGCGCACCTGATGGTGAACCGCAACGATTTCTTTGTGGAGCAGATGGCCGAACTGGGCGCGTGGATGGTGTCGGTGCATGTCGAGTCTTCCGTGCACTTGGACCGCACGCTGGACCGCATCCGCAAGCTTGGCATGAAGGCCGGCGCGGCGCTGAACCCGGCCACGACGTTGAGCGCGCTGGACTATGTGCTTGACCGTCTCGACTTCGTGCTGCTCATGACCGTGAATCCCGGCTATGCAGGACAGCGCATTGTGCCCTACGGGTTGCGCAAGATAGCGGAATGCCGGGCGTGGCTGGATGAGCGCGGCTCCGAAATCCCCATCCAGGTGGACGGCAATGTCAGTTTCGAGTTGATCCTGGAGATGACGGCGGCCGGTGCGGACATCCTTGTTGCGGGCACGAGCAGTGTGTACCACAAGGACGGCACGCTGCCGGAAAACATGCAGCGAACCCGCGAGATCGCGGGATTGGGGATGGCACGGCGGAAGAGGACGGTCTGACAACCCGCTTTGTTTGGGTGTGGAAGCATGCTTCTCCTGGGCTCGCCAATCTCCTGATTGGCTTCTTTCCCGATGCCAATCGGGAGATTGGCGAGCCCAGGAAGAGCCGCAACGACGAAGGAGGGAATCATGAAGCGTTGGCATTTTTTGGCAGGACTTGTGGCCTTGCTCCTCTCCCCCACCGCGCTTGCCGTGGACCGGGTCCCCATGGAGCGGATGGCGGCCTTTCATCGGAGCGTCATCGTCACGCACGAAACCGACGTGACCTCGGCGTTCATGACCTACTTCAAGAGCCACCCGGAACAGATCAAGCATGACTTCCTGATGAAGATCGTGCCCTGTCTGGACAAGGATGG
>CAIJOU010000960.1 GCA_903822375.1 Candidatus Hydrogenedentota bacterium | reverse complement strand
CGCCATTCACAGTGAAACGGAAACCGCCCAGGATTTGCGCTTCCTCCTCGGCGCAGGTTCGCCGCTCGGAGGAGCTCGTCCCAAATCAGCGGTCAGTCTGGCCGACGACCGGATTGCCATTGCAAAATTTCCCAAGCCGGATGACACCCGAAACATCGCGGCAGGCGAAATTCTTGCCCTCACCCTCGCCCAACAGGCCGGCATCCAAGTCGCCGAGCATCGGCTGGTAAGCGTGGGCAGCCAAGGCGTTGCTGTCATCACCCGCTTTGACCGCGTGAAAAATACCCGCATCCCCTTCATTTCGGCTGCAAGTCTGTTGGGACTGCCCCAAGGCGAGCCGGGGGCATACACCCTGCTCGCGGATGGTATCCGGCAGTTCGGCGACGATGTCGCCGGAGACCTGCGCGAATTGTGGCGGCGGCTCATCTTCTCACTCCTCGCCAGCAATTATGACGATCATCTGCGCAACCATGGTTTCCTGATGCCCCAACCCGGACGGTGGTCACTCTCGCCGGCCTATGATCTCAACCCGGTGCCCGAAATCGACCGGGTGCGCATGAGCAAGACCGCCATCACCGAGGATCAGCAAGAGCCTTCCCTCGCCCTTGCGCTCGATGCCGCCGCGCGCTTTGGACTCAAGGGAACGGAGGCAAAGAAAATTCTGCGAGCGGTTTTCACGGCCACTACAAGCTGGCGCAAGACCGGACGGCAACTGCGCCTCAAAGCCTCCACTCTGGACGCCTATGCCAGCGCCTTTGAACATCCGCTCAGGGACGAAGCAAACCGTTTACTCGGCTGACAGTTTTCAGTGGAATCGGCGACTCGGCCTTGCGGTATAATTTTCCAACCATGAATGCAAAAAAGCAAATCTCATGGAACCGCAAAAAAGAAACTTTTTGACCGGAAATCAAAAAGGAGAGCCTGCCGCCGACCGACAGGCCCTCCCTGATACTACCGCGCATACTGGCTTTCAGACATCTCCGCCACCAACTCATCCGGCGTGACCCCGTGTTTCACACAGGCCTCGACGATGATCTGCGTGACTTCGTCCACCGCTAGGGCACTCACCTCGGCCATCCAGTGATCTTCTTCCACCAGACTGGCCGCGCAACGCTCATGGATTTCCTCGAGCGCATCATCCACCCGGGTGACCATTGGCAGCGACATCTCCGGCTGCTGCCAGCCCCAATGCGTGTCCGGCTGCCATGACGGCCGTTCCGTCTGCACATCCACGATGTTCGCCCGCCAGGCGTCGGGAAAGTCCAAGATGTCCTTCCCGCCCATCTGATGGCGCGCCAGCTCATGATGCAGGCTGGGCGGCAGCATCCCCGCCAGTCCCGGATCGATGGGCCAGAACTGGCTCAGGTCCGGCTCATAACAGTTACCGTCCAGATACAGCCGGGCATGGATGTCGTGCTGCTCGTCGCCCATCTTTCCGACGGTGATGTGCAAGCCATCCTGATTCCGCTCGTTCTCCTCGTCCGTCGCCGACTGGAACGCGCTGGCTGAACAGTGGTGATGCACCGTGCCGAAGTAGAGCCAGTCGTCCGAAGGTTCGGATTGCCACGAGGCGAACCGTTCCTGCGCCTTTTCCGGCGTCTCCGGCGTCGGCATTTCCCGCGCGCTCATGCCCGTCCGCGCCACCTGCGGGAACGCCCACGCGCCCCAGCGGCCCAGCTTCGGGTTCACATAGAGGCGCACCTGGCTTTCGCTGTTCATCTCCTTGTGCGTCCACCGGAAGAAGGACAGCACCTGATGCCACATCTCCGGAGTGAACTTCGGCCCGGCATACTCCAGCCGGCCCTTGGCCGCCTTCACCTCATACTCAACCCTACAATTGAGCAACCCGGGCACGTCCTTTGTTTCGCTGACCTGGGGTTTGTTGATCTTTATCAGTTTCATGTTGTTCCTTTCGTTATAGTTCATCCGCCAGTTCCGGGTGACGTTCCCGCACGAACCGCAACACCGCGTCGCGGATGTGATCCCGGGAGTATTCCGTCGCCCCGTCGCCCGAGTCGTTGGACTCGTGGTCGCTGTAGTCGTAGTCCCCGTAGTTGTCCATGTCCGGTTCGCATTGATTCCAGGCGTCGTCATCGATCTTGCCGGCGACCATGTCGACCACCTCAACGATGCCACCGCCTGACTCCACCGCCTCCTGTATGATTTCCAGAAGGTCGTCCGCCTCGACGTGGAACTGCTCCGTCCCCCAGCGCGGCACGGAATAATCCGCCCGCCCGTATTCGGTCTCGGAGAACTCCACGCTGATGCTGATGCCGTCTTCCCCGGAACTCCGCTTTACCCCTGCCCGTGTCCGTTTCTCGCAGTGGGTTTCCACCCACTCCTTCAGTTGCTCGAACGTCTCGCAGTCCGCCGGCGGCAGCTTGGCCGTCAGCTTCAAGATCAACGCCCGCACGAAGGGATTGAGCGGCACGAGCCGGATGAGTTCGCTGAAGTTCGCATCGAACACGTCTTCAAACCGGCACTTCCGTTCCGACATAGTCATGACTTCACTCATGGTATCCTCCTTTCAACGAGTAGGTTTCCAGTCTGGTGAGGTTGGCCGCGAACTTATGCGGCAACAGCTCGATGGTTTCCTTGTCCATGCGCGGGGCTTTCATGCTCCATAGCACGAACAGGTGTTCCGCCAATGCCGCCGCCATTAGGTTCGCCGACACCAACTGCCGGTTGTTCTCCTGCGCCTCCCCCGTGCAACCGACCGAAGCCGCCCGCGGATCACCGCTGCGGTCCGTCGTCAGTTCCGGGTAATAGACGCGCGGATCGCGCTGTGTTCCCTTCCAGGCCCGCCGATAGAAGTATGCCTCGGCCGAGTGCATCTCGTTCGCGGCGAATATGGCCTGGCAGCCATAGTCGTCACACACCTCAAGCGTTTCGAGGCGGGTGCGATGATTGTCCACGAGGCAGAGCAGCCAGTCATTCCGGTAATGACGCAGCTTGCCCCGCGCGAACCACTCCCCGATGAAGTGGCATCCGTATCTGCCCGCCAAGGCCTGCGCCTTGTTCATCCCGATCTGCCCGGCGTCGAACATCTGACGGTTCAGGTTCTTCCGTTCGATGGTGTCGCCGTCGATCAGGGTGACTTCGCTGGGACTCTTGAGCAGGCAGAATGAGGGGACGATGGCTGATCCGACGCCCCCGCAACCGATGATGTAGTTCATATGGTCTCCTTCACTGCTGCGGCAATGGTCTTGCCGAGTTTATTGGGCGGATTGGATTTCTCTTTGAACCGCTCCACAGCCAATTTGGCCAGGGCGGTCAGTTGCGCGTGCTCCGCCTCGTTCAGCAACGACGCAAACTGTTCTTCGTCGTAGAGAACCAACCCCGCCATGATCGACGGCGTCAGTTCATCTCCGTGTTCCAGGTCGGTGCGCCGCAGGCAGCCCCACGTCTCGAACAACAACTTCTGGGTGAAGCTGTGTTCGGGCGAGGGACAGGCCTTGAGTCGGGTCACCAGTGGTTCCAGGGCGCTCATAACACCACCCTTTCCATGATGTCGGTGGACACCTTGTCGCAGAGCGTCGTCCAGTCCGCCGCCTCGATGGGCAGCGTCGTGAACGTCTCGTTCGTCGGTTGAAACCGGAAGAACTTCTGCGACCGCTCGACCGTCCGCATCAGGTCGGCGTTCCATTTCGACTTGCGGAACTGCTCCAGGCTCGCCGTCACGCACTCCGCGCCGGAGTCATGCCGATCCTGGAAATTGCCCGTGCAGATCAGGCAATCGTCGTGCAGGTTGGGCAACGGCAGCCGGTAGCCCCGGCTCTCCCGATCACAGGCGAAGAGCCAGTTGCCGGAGATGCGCTGGCAATCGTCGGCGAACTCAGTCCGCACGACAAAGGCCAACCGCACTTCGGACGGCGCTTGCCAGACCAGCGGCATCTCTACGTCGCTCGCCGAAGCGAACGCCGGCACGAGCACGCCATTGATGAGCCGGAAGCGGGCATGCAACGGTATCCGGTCGATACGCACCGACCAGAGCGTGTCGTTGTCCCCGACATTGGCATGCACCAATCCCCATTCAGGCAGTGACAGGACATTGTGGATGTTCCGCGTCACTCCCTCGGTCAACGCGTCTAGGACCGATTGCTCGGCTTCGAGATCGCGTTCGCGGATGACGCGCTCGGTGAGCGTGCCATTGTCCCGCAGGATGATTTCTGTGGTTTGCATAATATAAAAGGAAAGCCCGCCCCCAATGAAGGAAGCGGGCTCACCGATTGTTGTTTGTGGTTTACGCCTTGGTGTTCGCGGCGGTTTCCAGACGCACTGTCGCCCCAACCGGGATCACCGTGGTGCGGTCCTGTTCGATGCCTTCGACGAGCGCCTTGGTCCGGTCACCGAACCCGAGCGCCGCCTGGAACGTGTCGCTTTCCTGCAGGTCGCCGAACGTGAAACCGTCCTCGACCTGTTTGGTGATGCTATCCACGCCGTATTTGACTGTGATGTTTTTCATACTGTCTTCTTACCTTTCTGTGTTTTTTGTTTTTGTTGGCTGCGAGATGGAAGTCTCATCAGTGTGCGCGCATACGCACAGACGCCAGGGATGGGCGTTTCGACTTTGGTTGGAGAAAAGAAAAAACCTGCTCCCGGTCTTTGCGGACAAGGAGCAGGCGCGGGTTGCCTGAATCACAATGACGGACAGGCTGCCGGGCATGGTTTATGACCATTGTCCCGACAGCGGCAGACAGAGTTTGGATGTCGCGCTACTGTCGCCAGCTGCTATCAGGCATGAGGGGTGGCTGCAGCGGGTTCGACCTGCTGAAGCGTGAGTTCGCCGGGGCGGGTCGAGATGACGCGAACGCGCTGACCCGGTTGGAATCCGGCGTGTTCGAGCCAGTGGCCGCAGAGGCGGATTTTCGGCTTGATGCGGCTTTGCCAGAAATCGCCGCTGGCTTCGATCTTGAGGGTGCGAGGCTGGTTTTGATGCATGTAGAAAAAAAGGAGAGCCGGTTAAAGCTCTCCTGTTGTTTGGTTATTATGATTGCCGCCTCAGGCTTTGAGCAGCGTGAGACTGCGGTTGAACACGATGACTTCGGTCTGATACTTCTTTTCGCCTTTGCTTTCGTAGCTCGATGAAGTGACCCGACCTTCCAGTTCAACGTGCAATCCTTTATCACCATTGACGAGCTGACGCTCGGCT
>CAIJOU010000959.1 GCA_903822375.1 Candidatus Hydrogenedentota bacterium | reverse complement strand
GGGCACTTTTGCCGTGGGCCTTGCAGTCATGACTACTTCAGGGCTTGCCCTCGCCGAAAACGGACCGGGCAGCCTGGTGCCGGACCAGCCGTCGAATGCGCCCGACTATTTCTGCACCTTCAACGCCCAGGGTTACTACCATCCCAAGGCGCTGCTGGAAAGGAACGCGGACAAATATGCCCGCTTGGACCCCGGCCATGCCCAGGCGACCATGATCAATGAAGACACGCTGCTGGGCGAAAACGGACTGGCGCGCACGCTGTTTCCGGACACCCGCAGCGGGCTCTATTTCATGCTGGACGACGGCTGGGACGTGCCGATCGTCGCGCCCGAGGGCTACTACGGTTCCTGCGTGCTCGACACGGACAAGTTCCCCGGCTTCACCGGCACGCCGACGGAAAGGCTGAGCAAGCTCAACCAGGCCTTCAAGGACTTGGGCTGGCGCGGCGTCGGCCTGTGGGTTGCCGCCCAGGAAGCCCCGGCCGTCATGAAGGCGGAGGCGGACAAATACGCCGCGGACCGAGATTCCAAAGAGCCGCTCTACTGGGTGGAGCGGATGAAATGGATGGCCGGGGCGGGCATCGAATACTGGAAAGTGGACTGGGGCCAACGGTCCGGCAGCCCGACATTCCGCAAGATGCTTACCGACCTGGCCGTCAAATACGCCCCGGGACTGCAGGTGGAGCACGCAGACGTGAGCGCGCCCTTCAACACGCCGCTCACCCGCGAGGATGCCCGGGCCGCGCGGAAGGCGAAAGCAAGCTGGATCTTCCAGGAGGAGGCCGACGAACAGGGCCGGCTTTCCCCGCAGCGTCTCAAGGAATTCTGCAGGCTCGTGCCTGTCTCGCATGTGCTGCGCCTCTACGACATCACCGGCCAGTTGGGCATCCCGACCATGCTGGACCGCACGGCGCAGGTCCTGTCGGCGTTCGGTCCGGACAGGCCGACGCAGTGCCTGCTCAACTGTGAAATCATCCCCTATATCGGCGCGGGTCTGGGCTGCTCCATCGGCATCATGACGCAGCCCAGAAAGGACACCGATTTCCACCCGCAAATTATTCTGGGCGGCCGGGAGAACTGCGCGAACATGCTGGCCGAACTGCCGGAGGGGCAAAGTGACGCAACGCGGCTGGGGCCGGTGTTTCTGGAGCGCAGAATGCTGGAAACCGTGCGCACGCTGAACTGGCACCGCATCGCGCCGCCTTTTCCCGTGGGCGGCCATGAAACCCAGCTCTCCGAGACGATGCTCAGCGACGCATGGGACCTGCGCACTCCCCCCTGCTGGTACAGTGACGGATTGAAGGATGTTCTGGTCCAGCGCGCGCCCGCCACGGTGTGCCGCAACATCGCGCCGGTGATGGTCACGGCATGCACCTCGGCGACGGAGGAACCCAAAGTGCCCTACGTGCTGGCGAGCCGCCATCCCAACGGTGCCGTTGCCATTGCCACGCTGGGCCGGGTTGCACCGGAGCGGGGCTATGTCAATCCAGGAGCGGTCATCCGGGCGCGCGTGGAAAAGCTGACCGCGCCCCTCGGACTTTTTGGGGCGTTTGAATCGGTGACGCTGGAGGCGGAGAACATCACTGCGGACATGAAAGTGTGGGCACAGGACCTGGCGGAGAAGACGCCCGTGGACGTCACTTCGAAAGTGGACCTCAGACCGGGCAGCATTACCATACCGGGCAGCGTGGCCAGGACGCTCTGTCCGCCGTTCAACGATTTCGACACCTCTGAACCCGGAATCGTGGTGGTGCTGCGCGCGCCGAGCAAATAACACACTGCGCGCGGGATGCTTCCCCTGTGCAACGCAAAGGATGTATATCGTGACATTGCTGAGAAAGACCCGATGTGCCGTTGCGCTGCTCTGCTTGTGCGCGCTGGCGGCCTGCGGCGCGGGGACACACGGACCCAGGACCGGAACGCCTGCCATCGATCACCTTGCCCTGGCGGTGGACAAGAAGGTGATTCAACTGGTCCGCACGAAGAACGATTCGGCGGCGTTGACCCTGACCGCGTTCTATTCCGACGGCACAAAGCGCGTCCTTCCCCCCTCGTCGGCCGTCTTCACGGTGAACACAAAAAAGGCCAGCGGCGAAGTTGCCGTCGCGATGGTTGATGGTGACAGGGTCATCCCAAAGGAAGGCGGCATCGCCACGATTGAGGCGGAGATCACGCAGGGCGGAAAGGCGTTCCGTGCCGCCACCGACGTCGTGGTGGCGCCGTTCTATCGCGACTATCACCAGACACTGGTGCTGAAACTCTTCATGGGCATGGAGGGGACGCCGGTGGAGCGCATAGAAAAGGAACCGCTGTTTCAGAAACCCCGTGACGTATTGTGCACCTTCGAAGAGGCGCTTGAAGTCATTCGCAAAACCGACAACCTGACGCGGGGCATCCCCAAGATCATCTATCTTGTGGGCTGGCAGAAAGGCGGACACGACCACGGCTATCCCGCGTGGGACGAGGTTAATCCCCGGATGAAACGCGCACGGGACGCCACGGCGCTCGACAGCCTGCGCTGGCTCATCCGCGAAGCCAGGCAGTACAACACCACGGTCAGCCTGCACATCAACATGGTCGATGCCTACCGGCAGAGCCCGCTGTGGGACGAGTACGCGGCCAAGGACTGCTTTGCGAAAGATGAAAACGGCCAGCTGCTCGTCGCGGGGATACAGATGCAGGGCGAGGACATGTACAACGTCGTCTATCCCAAAGAGTGGGAGGCCGGACTGGCGCAGCGCCGCATCGACGGGTTGATTGCGATGATTCCCGAACTGAAAGAGGGGCACACCATCCACATTGACGTGTTCATCGCGCAGCGCGACAACGGCAAGCCGATCAGTCCATGGCACGCCAAGCCGGAAAACGGCGGATTGACTCCGGACAAGTACGTCGAAACCCAACGGAAGATTTTCCATTACTGGCGTGACCGCGGTTTCGATGTCACCGGCGAGGGCATCTTCTGGGCGCACCCACCGGGCGAGGGATTTACTGGATTGCAGGCCATGTCGTGGTGGTATCCGGACGACAAGAAATACCAGATGGAGGTCCCCGAATGCCTTATGGCGCGCGGCCGGACCCACCGCGACGGCGACGGCGATTTCCGCTTCGGTTCGAGCATGCACGGCGAGGAAATATGGCAGCAGGACAAGGATGCCATGCCCGGTTTCTTGGGCATGTTCTGCCGCACGACCCTGCCGTGGTATTACCTGAGCCGTCTCGAACGCGTGAAACTCGAAAAGGACACGCTGTACTACAGCGACGGGGTGGTCGCACGGACCGAAGACGGAAAACGCATCATCAGGAAAGGCGACTTCATCCTTCGCGAGGACGACAACCTTTTTGTGCCCGCCCTGTGGAAAGAAAAGGAAATTGTCGCGTACAGCGGGACCGGCTATGAGAACAAAACGTGGCAACTGCCCGCCGATTGGCGGAACGTTGCCGATGTAGACCTGTACCGGATAACACTGGCGGGTGGCATTGCGCTGAGGCAGGCTGTTCCAACAAATGGAGCAAAGCTGACATTGTCGCTGGAAGAGGGTGAGGCGGTTTTCATCGTGCCCGCAGGCACTCAGATTGCCGGTTCCAAATGAAACGGCGCATTGGACTTTCGGTGATCGCTTGTCCCCCGTGCCGCTTCAAGTCCCTGGTCATCGCCGCGCTGCTGGCGGGCAGTGCGGGCGTGCTGTTATCGCAGCATTCCGCCTCCGCCGCCGATGAAAAACCCGCGCCTGTCGAGACCTCCGCAGGTTGGCAGAAGTATGAACGCAATCCGGTGATGGGCGGGCAGTACGGCACCTGCTTCGACATTTCCGTTCTGCACGAGGGCGGCACCTACCGTATGTGGCTCTCTTGGCGCCCCAAGGCCGCGGTGGCGCTTGTGGAAAGCAAGGACGGCATTCACTGGAGCGACCCCCCGCAAATTGTGCTGGGCCCGCGGAAGGAATCCGGCTGGGAGGACGACATCAACCGGCCCTGCGTGCTCAAGCGGGACGGCGCCTATCACATGTGGTACACGGGCCAGGCCAGCGGCCATTCCTGGATCGGCTACGCCACCAGTCCCGATGGCGTGACATGGAAGCGCATGAGTGACAAGCCCGTGCTTTCTTTCGACCAGCCCTGGGAAAAGAACACCGCGGTGATGTGCCCGTCGGTGATCTGGGATGAATCGACGCGGCTGTTCAGCATGTGGTATTCCGGCGGCGAGCAGAATGAACCGGACGCCATTGGCCATGCCGTCAGTTCCGACGGACTGAACTGGAAGAAGAACGGGGGGAACCCGGTCTTCCTTCCCGACCCCGCGAATGCCTGGGAGAAACACAAGGTGACCGGATGCCAGGTCCAGAAACGCGGCGACTGGCATGTGATGTTCTACATCGGATTCGAGGACGAGCCCACCGCACGAATCTGCCTCGCCCGAAGCAGGGACGGCATCACGGACTGGCAGCGCCATCCCGCAAATCCGATCATCTTTCCCGGCAGAGACAAATGGGATCATGACGCGTGCTACAAACCGTACGCAATCTTCGACGGAACGAAATGGTTGCTCTGGTACAACGGTCGTCACGGCGGTCTGGAACAAATCGGTGTCGTGTTCCACGAGGGTGAAGACTTGGGCTTCGCCCCCCCTTCCGCGGTTGCGCACGCAGCAGCGTCGCATCTGACCGACGCGCAGCGCCAGGTCCTCGCGGCGCCTGTCCGGGCTGATGTCGATGACCGGTTCAGTTTTTCCTTCCCGGCGGGTCCCCAATTCACACCCGAAGAAAAGCAGGCGCAGTATGAGGCTGGAAGAAGTGTGCTGCCCGTGGTGCTGGACGCGTTTGGGACGGGTGCACCCTCGGTCACTATAGCTCCGGTTGATTATCGCTTCGGGGCGGAAAGCTGGGGGCCGGACGGCCCCATCTATCCGCTTGAGTTCTCGGGCCTGCGGCGCGACCCGGCAAACACCTTTCTCATTGACGCTTCGGGCGCAACCTTCTGGTTCGATTTGCCGGACGACCAGGCACCCACCGCGCATTTCTGCATCGGTTTCAAACAATGCCGGAATGTAATCTTTCGCGGCGCCACGCTGGACCGCGGCACGCGCGGCCACGTGGAGGGGCGCATAACGGCCTTTGACTTTGAGGGCAACCGCATTCAGCTTGAGCTTTCCCCGGGGATAAGTCTTCCGCCGAAGTTCAGCGGCGAATTGGAACAGCGCGTGGTGCCGTTTAAAGCTGACGGAACCTTCTGCGCTCCCCTGTACGCTCTCCAGGCGGGCGGCACACGGCTCAAGTACCGGAAGATCACGGCTGATTCCGTTGAAAACCGCTGTTGGGTAGAAATGCTGGATCCCACGCTGCTGCAAACTGTTCGCGATTCCGCATGGCTGGACCGGTACGGCGAGCGGGGCGTGTTGCGCGTCGGCGACGGTTTGTCGTGTGTCTATTCGGTTGCGGCCGCGGTGGAACTCGTCCGTTCGGAGAACCTCACGATGGATGGAATCACCGTCCACATTCCCAAAGCCGGGTGCGCCGAGTGGGGCGGTGATGGCGGGCATCTCTGGAAGAACTGCCATTTTGGCCCCCGTCCCGGAACAAGCCAGTGGCAGGGGGCGGAAGGTTTCCTGTTTTGCGCCACCCGTCACGGCCCCGTGCTGGATCATGTCGCCGTCCGCCACACTGCCGACGATACCGCCAATTTCCACGGGTACTGGGGCTTCATTGAAAGCCTGTCCGGCAACCGTGTGGCCTTTGCTAATAGCGGTGAGTTTGACCGGACCGTGATGAAAGACGCAGTCGCCGGAGACCGCCTGTTGTTTCATGACAAAACAACCGGGAAACAACTCGGCACCGCCACGATCACCGGCATCGAAGGCAGAACATTCCTGCTCGACCGGTCGGTGGATGCCTTCGCCAATGCCATCGTGGAATTTCCCGATCATGCCTGCGCTGGATGGACGGTCCAGAACTGCGCGTTTCAGGACGATTACCAGCGCCTGCTGGTGCAGAGCGGGCCCGGCACCGTTCGTGACTGCACGTTCACGCGCCAGGGCAGCAGCCTGGAACTGAACAGTGTTATGCCCTATGTCGAGGGCGGGATACCCCGTGACATCCTTATCGCCAACAACCAGTTCACAGAAGTTGCGCCCGTGCCGCGAGGCTCCGCGATTAGCGTATATGCGCACACCTTCCAGCGGGAAAACGCGCCGCCGCTCGGCAACATCCGGGTGACCGGAAATCATTTCCTTGATTGCGGAGAAAGGACGGTCGCCCTGGACGGCGTGGAGGACGGGGTCATGGCGGACAACCGGGTGGAACGCAGGCAGACACCACATTAGCGAATCGTAATGGCGCACGTGATGAACGGAGGACGTGAAATATGAGGCGACATCTGCAGACCGCAATAACCAGCCTGGTGATTCTTGTCGCGGGGCCACTGGGGATTGTGTCGGCGCATGGTGCGGATTCTCAAGGCGAACCTGTGATTGCCTATCCCGAAGCGTTGCAGGATGCCGGGGTTGCGGTGTCAAAAATGACGGATGGGCAAAGCGAAAGCCTCATCATCGGCAACAGTGATCTTTACGGAATTGTATGGGAGAACGAGGGCAGCCTTCTGCTTCGGATTACCAAGAACGACATTTGGGATGCGCGGGTGGACTCCTCCAAAGACGGTCCCTTGCCCAAGGTGAACATCCGGACCAGGGCGGTGACGGGTTCGACGGGGGCACCCCCAAGCTACAATGAGCACACCTTTCCGGAGCCAATATGTGCGGCGGCGCTGCGTATTGGAGCATCGCGAGGATCCAAAGGAGCATTGGACCTGCAGCGTGCGGTGGCCACCATCACCTCGGACAAGGGCGACAAAACCGACTTCCGTGTGCTGGCCGACAGGAATGTTCTTCTCATCAACACCAAAGAGACGGTAAACATCGAGCCGGGTCGTGACGGACAAACGGGGAAGACGGACGGTGTTGCGTGGCTGCACGTGACGCTGCCGGGCGACTTGGATTACAAGGGGATGGAATACTGCGTGGCGGTGGCCGGTACCGAAAGCACCAAGGTAGTTGCTCTGGTCACGACCTTTGATATCACCGCGGGGAATGTGCGCGATGCCGCCATTGCGCTGGCCAACAAGACCGTGGCCGACGTGAAACGGTCGCAGGAAGAGCTTGTCGCGGGGCATGAGAAGGTTTGGCGCGATTTCTGGGCGCGCAGCGGCGTCGAACTGGGCGACCGCGACTTCCAGCACTGGTGGTACCGGATGATGTATTTTGCGAGGACCGTTTCCCAGCCTGGTGGAAGATTCCCGGCGGCGTTGATGCCTCCGCTGGCCACGGACAAGACCCCGTGGCATGCGGATTTTCATTTCAACTACAATTCATGGCAGCCCTTCTGGTCGGTTATTTCCTCCAATCACCCCGAACTCGCCGACCCTTGGATCGCGTATGTCCACGGGTTGCTTCCCCGGGCGCAATGGCAGGCCAAAGAGGTCTTTGATTGTGAAGGCGTGTATTACTCGATCAGCCAATTCCTGCACGAGCCCGACCCCGCCGACTGCAAAAGCGTAAACAAGCGTTCGCTCCTCATGAATCCGTGGGGAATGACCATCGGCATGGTTGGAATGACGGCGCAGAATCTCTGGCACAAACATCTGTGCGACCCGGACCGTGCCTATCTGGAGGCGAAGATTTACCCAACCCTGCGCGAAGCGGCGCGGTTCTATCTTTCGTTCATGAAACAATGCCATAAGGATGCCGCCGGGAAGGTCCTGCTTGGACCTTCGTACAGTCCCGAGCATGGCGCCATGGGCGTCGACAATTGTCCTTTCGACATTGCCTATGTGCAGTACACGTTCGACGCCTTCGCAAAGGCGTCGAAGGAACTCGGAAAGGACGAGTCCCTGGCCGGGGAGTGCCTCGCCATGAAAGCTTTGCTTGCGGAGTATCCGGTGGCGCCCGATGCGCATGGTGGTCCGGTTGTGGTGGATTGGGCGGGCTGCAAGTACAGGGAGGTCGCGGAACATAATCTTACCGTGCCTGCATCACCAGTGTTTCCCGCCGAACAGGTCACCTGGTTCTCTCCCGAACCGGTCAAGGAACTGTTCCGCCGCACGATCAAAGACACCAGGCACAACGGCAACAATTCCAATGTCATCTTCAACATTGCCAAGGCCCGGCTGTCCATGCCCGAGGCGGTCACAGACACCAAAGCATGGTTCAAGAGTCGGGAACTGCCCAACGGAATGTTTGTCTGGCAGGGACATATGCACGGCACGTTTATGCCGGAGAGCATTGGGGTGGCGGCCGTCGTTGCCGAATTCCTGATGCAGAGCGTTGGCGATGTCATCCGGGTCTTTCCCTGCTGGCCGAAGGAGCAGGACGCAAGATTCTCCAACCTGCGGGCGCAGGGCGGCTTTCTGGTTTCAGCGGAACAGAAAGGGGGTAACGTGGCGAAACTGGAGATCATTTCGACCGTTGGCGGGCCACTGCGGCTCTTGAACCCGTGGTCGGGCCAGATTGTCGAGCATGCGACGCGACCGGGACAGAGACTGGAGTTCACCGGGCGGGAATGACCGCCGAGGTTGTCGACCGGAGTCTGCCAGGCACGTGTGAGTGCAATGGCATTGTCGTTTCGAATGTGTGGAACAGTTGAGGCATAAGGACCGGCCTGGCTGACCGGCGTCACCGAACGCGCCCAGGACGGTGCTGTCATCCAATCAGGCGACACAACCTCAACAGGGAAAATCCCGATGAAGTGTTCTCCGAACATCCTTGCTGTCCTGCTGTTCACGCCAATGGTCGAGTTATATGCGGCAGACGTGCCGCAGAAGGCTTTGCCACTGCCCGGCGTAACCTTCCTTGTGCAGGGCCACGAGGCTTTTGTGATTCTTCCGCAGGCAAAACCTGCAAATGGGCCCATTCCGTGGGTCTGGTATGCGCCGACGCTGCCCGGCCTGCCTGGCGAGGAGGAGAAGTGGATGTTCGAGCGCTTCACCCGGGCGGGCGGCGCCGTTGCCGGCATCGACGTGGGCGAATCCTTCGGCAGCCCTGACGGAAGGGCGCTTTATTCGGCCCTCTACGACGAGCTTACAAAGAACCGTGGCTTTGCGCCCAAGGCCGTAATGCTGGGCCGCAGCCGGGGCGGCCTGATGACGCTGTCTTGGGCGGAGGACAATGCCGACAAGGTTGCCGGGTTCGCGGGTGTCTATCCCGTGTGCAGCCTGGTCAGCTATCCCGGAGTGGACAAGGCCTGTGGTGCCTACCATTTGACGGCGGACGAACTTTCCGCGCATCTGGCAGAGCACAATCCGATTGACCGGCTTGCCGCGCTGGCCAAGGCGGGCGTGCCGCTCTTCGCGATTCATGGTGACAGCGACACGACCGTCCCACTGGAGGCGAACTCCGGCGAGATGCAGAAGCGCTACGAGGCGCTCGGTGGCAAGATGCAGCTTATCGTTCCCCCCGGTCAGGGCCACAACATGTGGACCGGCTTCTTTCAATGCCAGGAATTGGTGGACTTCGTCCTCACCCGGTTTGCCGCCAATGGCACGCTCACATTAACCAGCCCCCTCGACTATCAGGTGATACAGCGACGCACCGCGACCGAGGGCGACCTGCACATACTGGGCAAAACCGCCTGCGCGGCCGGGAAGTGGCAGTACCGCCTGCTCGGCAAGACCATGACCGGGGAGGAGGATGAAACCTGGCACGATGGTGCCGTGTCCGTTGAGGACGGGGATATTGACTTCACGGTCAAGGCGCCGGCGGGCGGTTGGTACCGTCTGGAAGTGCGCGGCGTAAACGCTTCCCGCATCGTCGTTGAAGTTGGTGTCGCGCATGTTGGCGTTGGCGAAGTGTTCATCGTCGCGGGCCAGTCCAACGCGGGAAACTACGGTTCTGAAAAGCAGGTGACAAAGACCGGCAGGGTGGGTTCCTTCAACGGCGCGCAATGGGCCCTGGCGAACGACCCCCAACAGGGTGCGGGCGGCGCGGGAGGCAGCTTCATGCCTGCGTTTGGCGACGCTGTGAGCGAACGGTTTCAGGTGCCTGTCGGCATCGTCCCGGTTGCCGAGGGCGGCACGAGCGTCCGGCAGTGGCTGCCCAAGGGGGAGCGTGTGAAGCGGCAGCCGACCACGGGCGGCATGAATCCGGTCGGTGACGGCGAATGGGAAAGCACCGGGGACCTGTTTGACCGGCTGGTGCAGCGCTTCGCCGCACTCGGGCCAGGAGGCTTCCGCGCGATACTCTGGCACCAGGGCGAGAGCGATGCCGGCCAGGCGCGCGCCGGTTATCCTGCGGACCGCCAAATCACGGGCGAGCAGTATTTCGGGTACATGGGCATTCTCATCCGGTCGTCAAGGGAGAAGGCCGGCTGGGCCGCGCCTTGGTTCACGGCACAAACGACCTACCACAGCGAGACGGACGCGTCAGACGCGGAATTCAGAGCGGCTATGAAGAAACTGTGGGACACGGGGCTTTCGCTGGAGGGGCCCGACACGGACATGCTCCGCGTCGAATACCGTGACGGCGTTCACTTTAACAGCAGGGGCATGCAGAGGCACGGGCAAATGTGGGCGGACAAGGTCGGCGCCTGGATTGAATCGCTGGGCCCCGGATTTGCAGGCAAGTAAAGAAATGCAAGACCACGCACGGGAAAGGACAGACAAGTGAAAGTGTTGCTGTTGACCATGATGAATGCAGCCATGCTGGCCTTGGTCGCAGTCCCGGTTCTTGCCCAGCCTCTGAACGCGGGCCGTTCCATGGACTACACGGCCGTGTTTTCCGCGCCGCCCAAGAACGTGCCCACGAAGGCCATGCCGGACGGGCCGCTGCTCGGCAACGGTGATGTGGGCGTTGCCATGGCCGGGCCGCCGGAAGCACAGCGGTTTCACATCGGCAAGAACGATTTCTGGACCCGCCACCCCGGCAACGCAAAGGTCATCACCGTCGGAGTTGTAAACCTGTCCATGCCCGCACTGCAGGGCGCCAGTTATCTGCAGGAACAGGACTTGGCAAGAGCGGAGGTGCGGGGAACCTTCGCGAAAGACGGTTTGACGGTGCGGACGCGCTCGTGGGTAGATGCGAACGCGAACCTGCTGATGACCCAGCTGCAATGTGAGGGTGGGTCCGTTCCGCTTTCCGTACGGCTGACCTCCGGCACGGGCGGGGGAGAGGATTCGGCGAACAGCTGGTTCACACGCAAGGCCGATGACCTGCCCGGCAAGGGACGCGAGGTGGCGGTGGCCGCCCGTATCGTCGGTGCGGACGGACTGGACGTCACCCTCCAGTCGGGGGAGACCGTGACGGTGGCCACGGCGATTCTGAGCGATTTGGACGCGCCGGATTTTCTCACGGCTGCGAAGAGTATCGTGGCCGAATTGACGCCGGAGACGGTCGAAACGCGCACAGCGCAGCACCGCGACTGGTGGGCCCAGTTCTGGGCGCGCTCCTTTATTGAGATTCCCGACAAAGAGATCGAGAAGCACTGGTACGCGGCGTTGTATGCATTGGCGTCGTGCAGCCGGGCAGGCAAGGTTGCTCCTGGCCTGTGGGGCAACTGGCTGACGACGGACACCCCCAACTGGCACGGCGATTTTCATCTCAACTACAACTTCCAGGCGCCGTACTTTCTGGCGTACGGCACCAACCATGTCGACCTGTCCCTGCCCTTCTATCAAGCCGTGCTGGAATCCATGGACAACGGGCGCGCGATGGCGCAGCGGCACGGGTGGAAGGGCATCCATTTTCCCGTCTGCATCGGGCCCTGGGGGCTGTCCCCCGAAAACCCGGACGGGGACTGGGGCCAGCGTTCCGACGCCGCCTACGCCGCGCTCAATTTCATCTGGTACTGGCAGTTCATGCAGGACACCGACTTTCTCCGTCAAACGGCCTATCCCTACCTGCGCGAGGTGGCGGCCTTCTGGGAGGACTATCTGAAGTTCGAAAACGGCCGCTATGTGATCTACAATGACTCCATCCATGAAGGTTCCGGCCCCGACTTCAATCCGATCCTTTCGCTGGGATTGGTCCGCGCGCTGTTCAAGAACATGCTTCCGATGAGTGAGGCGCTCGGCGTCGATGCCGACAGGCGCGCCCAGTGGCAGGACATCCTCGACAAGCTCAGCGCCTTCTCGCTCCAGGAGCGCCACGGCAAGACGGTCTTCCGCTATTCCGAGAAGGGTATGGACTGGTGCGACGGCAACACGCTCGGCATACAGCACATCTTCCCGTCCGGCTGCATCGGTTTGGACAGCGACCCCAAACTGCTGGAGATCAGCCGCAACATGATTGACGCCATGCACCGCTGGACCGACATCAACGGCTTTTCCTCGTGGTACACCGCCTGCGCAAGGGTGCGCTATGATCCCAAACGCATCCTCAAGGGTCTGCGCCATGAATGCGACAAACAGTCAGCGCCCAACCTGCTCCTGCAATACGGCGGTGGCGGCATCGAGAACTGCAGCGGCTTCCTCGCCGTCAACGAGATGCTTCTTCAGAGCCACGATGGCGTGATTCGGCTTTTTCCCTGCTGGCCCCGGGAGATGGATGCAAGGTTTGGCACATTGCGCGCCGTCGGCGCGTTTCTCGTCTCCGCGGAACTCAAGGGCGGAGTTGTTTCCGACGTCACTCTACTCAGCGAAAAGGGACGGGACTGCGCACTCGTCAACCCCTGGCCGGACAAGCATGTGCAGCTAGTCAGAAATGGGAAGGAAGCGGAGACCCTTTCCGGCGACCGGTTCACCGTAAAGACGTCCGTTGATGAGATACTTGAATTCCGCGTTGTCCCTTGACGAACAACTGCCCGGCACATCCATGTCATCCACGTGCCGTTCGAGTACAGAGCGTTTGGCGACTGAAAGCAGCTACCGCCCAAATCCCGGCGAATGGATTCGCCCAAAGTGCACCTGATATCTTCCTCCCGGCGACATTGCGCTCTTGCGGGTTGCCCGGAAACAGCACAGGCAAATCAGTGAGGTCAAAGATGGCTTGGACACTGCTATTCATTGCCGGCGTGGCGGAAATCGTGTTTGCCCTGAGCCTGAAATACAATCAGGGCTTTACCCGTCTGTGGCCCAGTATCGTTACCGTTCTCTCCGGGCCGTGCAGCTTCTATTTCCTGATGCTGTCCCTCAAGACGCTGCCGATAGGCACGGCATATGCGATCTGGACGGGCATGGGCGCGGTGGGCGTGGCCCTGGCGGGAATTATCCTGTTCAAGGAATCCACGGACGTTCTGAGGTTGGTGTCGATTGCGCTGGTGGTCATCGGTATCATCGGTCTCCGGGTGACGCACACGACGTGAGCCCGGTTTTGAAACAACGCGTGAAACAGGCTCGATCTGCAAACAGAAGGTGAAGGGTGATGCCCAATGAAAAAACAACGAATGTGCCGACTGGGATTGTCCGGAAGTGCCGGCGCGATATTCGCGACCGCTGTGCTATTCACCGGGATTCTTGCCATGAGTAACGCGCGAGGATTGGACAAGCCGGTGAAGATTGCCTCGGCGCAAATCTTTTGCCTGGACGGTGACCGGTCGGGGAATCTGGTCCGAATCGAAAATGCGGTGATCAAGGCCAAGGAGGCGGGTGCGAACCTTGTCGCGTTTCCGGAATCGTGCCTTTTCGGATGGGAGAATCCGGACGCGCACAAGCGGGCCTGCCCGATTCCCGGGGAGGACTCCGGCATTCTGTGCGAAATGGCCAGGAAGCACCAGATCTACATCCACATAGGGCTCGACGAAAAGGACGGCGACAAACTGTACGGTGCGGCCATACTCATTGATGACACCGGGAAGATCCTGCTGAAACACCGCAAGAACAACGTTCTTGCCGAGTTGATGACGCCCCCCTACAGTGAGGGCAGCGGCGTGGAGGCCGTTGACACCCCGCTTGGCCGAATCGGCGTCATGATCTGTGCAGACTCCTTTCGCTTGAACCTGCTGAAGGAGATGCGCCAGTTGAAGCCCGACTATGTGCTTATTCCCTATGGCTGGGCGGCCGAAGAGACAAAATGGCCCGAGCACGGCAAAGAACTGATGAAGACCGTGCAGAAGGCCGCGAAAGCCATCGGGTGTCCCGTGGTCGGAACTGACCTTGTGGGAGAGATTTCGCACGGGCCGTGGACCGGTCAAGTATATGGCGGCCAGAGCATCGCTTCAGACGCAAAGGGCAACGTTCTGTTCGTATCCAAGGACCGGGACGTTGACATGGCTCTGGTGACCATCGGAGGCAAGTAACGTTACGGTTCAGCTCAGGCGTGAATAGAACCCCCGTTCTTTCGTCTACTTTGACAGGTCTTTACAGGTTTGCAAGGAGTGTCAACAT
>CAIJOU010000958.1 GCA_903822375.1 Candidatus Hydrogenedentota bacterium | reverse complement strand
TTTGCCTCGTCCGTCGCGGGATACCAGATGTCCGTCAACAGCGAGCGCGGCCCGTTGGTCGTCGAGTCGGTGCGGCTGTGGTCCACGAACATCATCGTCGTCACGCCGACGGGATAGGGTCCCGGCTTTTCGGGGTCGGGCAGCGCCGCATCCGCGGCCTGCGCGCGGACCGCGCAAAGGGCCGTCAAACACAGGATCGAGAGAAACTTGGCGCATGGCATGGACCTGAACATGGGTTGACTCCTTTTGTATTCGGGCCGCCGGAGGCAGGTAAACCCGGACAAACGCATTTAACGCAACATCGCCAAGCCGCAAAGACGCTGTGCATTAAGCTACTCTCTTTCGGCGCCGTTGCGTCCTCGCGTTAGACCACCGGCTACTCCAGCGGTTTCACCTCGACCCCCGTATCCACGGCCAGCGCGCGGACGCTGTCCAATACCCGCGACTCCACATTCTCCCGCCACTTGGCGGGCATGCCGTATTCGAGCTGCGACGTGTCGCCTTCGTAGCCGCCCTCGCGCAGCACGCGCAGCGAAGGGATGTAACTCATCAGATCATTGGAATAGCCGAGCACGAAGGTTTCACGGCCGAGCATGCGCTTGATGGTGACGGCGTAGTCCACCACCACCTCGCCGCCCAGCGCCACGAGCGTCTGGCTGCCGATGCGCCACAACTGCACGCAGTAGGGATAGCTGCTGCGCAGCGCATGCCCGGCGTCCAGTTCGCGCAACTGGTCCGCGGCGGCGTTCTTGAGATAGGGCGCGGCCTTCGCCGCGACTTCCTCGAAATGCGCCCGGTCCGGCGCCGGCTCCAGCAAGAGTTCCGTTTCTGCGTAGCGCGTGGCGAGCACGGGTTCCAGCGGCTTCATCGTGTCGGCCAGCGCCTCGTCCACCGCAAAGGCCAGTTCACGCCCGTATTGCCGGGCCAGTTCCACCGAACGGCGCGGCAGCGGATTGATGTCCGCGCCGCAGCCGGCGGCAAACATTGCCACCGCACCGGGGTGCGCCTTCTCCACCTCGATTTGCGCGAATCCGGGATAGTCGCCGCACCACTGGAACCCGCTCAGCACCGTGGAATGGCAGGCATACCCGAAGAGCACCGCGATGGGCGCGCCGTCCTCGCCCGCCGCCAGCAGCACCGGCACGGCGTGGTCCACCGGGCCTTTGAGTTCGTTCAGCTTGGGCACCTCCGCCTCCGCATTGTTGCGGCGGTTTACCGCGAAACGCACCGTGCCACCGCCCGAAGACAGCCGCGCCGGGCGCAGACCCGCAAAGGCCTTTTCCGCGGCGGCCACCACCGCATCCTCAATGCGTGCCGTCTCCAGTTTGATTTGTTCCAGGCCTGCGGCGTCGACCGGATACATGCACATCAACGAATCCAGGATTACCGGCCCCGAATGGGTGTGCGAACTGTTGAGCATGATATCCGCGCGCGCAAGGCCCAAACTTTTCTGCAAACGCCCGCACATCCGTTCCGACATGGCCTTGGGAAAGCCGAGCACGTCGCTGGTCACGATGACCGCACGGTGTCCCTGGCCGTCCTGCAGCGCCAGCGCCTTTACCCAAAGCGGGTGAATTGTGCCGTCCGAGGCATGGTCCCGCGAGGCATACCCCGCCAGCCACGTGGGCGCAGTGGGGGTGATGTCCACCGCCGCAGCACCCGCCTGCCATGGGGCGGGTTGGGCGTGGATGGGGAGAGTTGCGAGGAACATCAAGAGCCCGAGAAGGGCGGAACCGCGCGTCAGCATGATCATAGCCGTGTCTCCTCGGAGGTCGTGGGCTGCATGCGGTAAGTATCGGCCGACCCGGTCATTGCGGTCAAGCGAAAGCGAGGCAAATGCGACTTATGGGATGAACGGACTTATGCGATGCACGGGGAACGGTGAAGCAAGTCCTCCCTGCGTTGTGCTGCGTCCTTCGCGGCTCTGCGATGGGAACTGCGAAAGGAACGCGGAGACGCGGAGTGCGCAGCGGGGCGCGGAGGTTTGCCCAATTGCATGGCAATTCGATAAAGATAATAGATGACGGCAAAATCCCCCTTTGAAGGGGGTGGCCCGCAGGGCCGGGGGATGTTGTTCTTGGTCTTGCGCAGCAACCCTACATCCCCCACCGCTTCGCGGCACCCCCTTCAAAGGGGGACTTATGAAAGCAACGCGGGCAATGTCCGGCGGTTGATATTTTGGCTTGGGGTGCCTAAGATGGTGAAAGTTAAGCCCGACATGCAGACGCGGTCGGGACGGTGCGCTCCGCCCGCCGCGGCGGGCTGCGCACACCCTACAAATACGCAGGCTTCAACGCGATGAGGAGACCTCTTCCATGCAGTCTTCGAATTCTTCCGGCAATCCTCCCACACGTCGTGATTTCCTGGTGACCTCCGGGGCGTTGGCCGCCGGGTTGACGCTTGCGTCCGCACGGGGCGCGCACGGTGCGGTGGAGAAGCTGGCCGTCAGCGGCGGCCCGAAGGCGGTGACGGCTTCGCATGACGAGTCGCTCAAGTGGCCGCGTTACGGAAAGACGGAGGAGAAGGCCATCGTCGACCTGCTCTACAAGCCGAACTATGACCCGCTCGTCACGCTGGAAAAGGAATGGGCTGAGTTCATCGGCGTGCCGCACACGAAGGCGCACTACAACGGCACAAGCGCGCTGGCGG
>CAIJOU010000957.1 GCA_903822375.1 Candidatus Hydrogenedentota bacterium | reverse complement strand
GCGATGTTCTTCGCGCTCAACCTGCCGCCGGGCAGCGAGATCATGGTGCCGTCGTACACTTTCTTCGCCACCATCGCGCCGATGCGCTTCTTCGGTCTCGTGCCGGTGTTTGTGGACATCAATCCGCGCACGCTGAACTTCGACCTGGAAGACGCCAAGAAGAGGCTGACCAAAAACACGAAGGCCGTGCTGCCGGTGCACTGGATCGGCCTGCCGGCCGATGTGGACCACATCGGCGACTGGGCAAAGCAAGAGGGGTTGATTCTGCTGGAGGACTGCGCGCACGCGCACGGCGCGAAGCTCAAGGACAAGCGCATGGGCTCGTGGGGGCGCATGTCCATTTTCAGCTACCAGATGAGCAAGCCGCTGCCCGCCATTGAGGGTGGCATGGGCCTCTACCAGAATGCGGAGGATTTCGGCCGCGCCTGCGCGCTGGGCGACTATCAGTTGAAGGGTGTGGACAAGGACAACCCGTACATGAAATACGCGGGATCGGGCCTGGGCATGAAGTTCCGCATGCATCCCATGGCCGCCGCACTGGCAAGCTGCCAGTTGAAGGGGTTGGACGAGCGCAACGCCGCCGGAGCGGCGCAGGTGCGCAAACTCAACGACCGGCTCACGCAGCTGCCGGGACTGTATGAACAGGGCAGCGGCCGCACCGACATCACGCGGCTGTACTATTCATGGAACATGCTGTTTCTCGACGAGGCCAAGGCGGGCATGCCCCGCGCCAAGGTGATCGAGGCGCTCAAGGCCGAGGGCGTGCATGCCGACGCGGTGCACTACCAGCCGCAGCATGAACTGCCGCTCTACGCCGAAGCCGAGTGGTGGCACCATAAGCCCGAGCTTCCCGAACTGCCGGGCACAAAACAGGCCAACGACACCTGCCTCGCCCTGCCCTACTTTACCGGCGACGCCCCCGAACTGATAGAACAGTACGCCGCCGCCTTCGAAAAGGTCTGGGCACACCGGGGAGAACTCGGCAAGGCGTAAGGGTGCCCGTGTTCGTAGGGTGTGCGCAGATCCGCTTCGCGGAACGGAGCGCACCATGTGTTCCGGCACAATATCCCGGTTCGTGTGGCAAGCGATGATGGTGCGCTGTGTGCCGCTCTGCGGCACTTCGCACACCCTACGGAACCATAGAACTTTCAGTTCGTCACAGCGTCACATCCAGCCCGTCTGCATGCGAATTCTCGGCTTCAGCGCGGCGCTGGGCCAGTGCCTTGGCGAGGGGGGCGAGGGTGCGGCCTTTCAGGCCGGGGTGCTTTTCGAGCAGGGCCTGCGCCTCGCGGCGGGCGAGGTCGATCACGCGTGCATCGCGCACCAGGTCGGCGATGCGCAGATCGCCGAGACCGGCCTGACGCAAGCCGTGGAACTCGCCGGGGCCGCGCAGTTTCAAGTCCTCTTCGGCAATGTCAAAGCCGCTGTTGGAGGCGCACAGCGCGTCCAACCGGCGTTTGCCGTCGGGGGTGCGGGGTTCGCCGAGCAGGAAACAGAAGGAAGCATCGGCGCTGCGGCCGACGCGCCCGCGCAACTGGTGGAGTTGGGTCAGGCCAAAGTCGGCGGCGTTCTCGATGACCATGATGGTGGCCTTGGCCACGTCCACGCCGACCTCAATGACGGTGGTGGAAAAGAGGATACGCGCCTCGCCGGATTTGAACCGGGCCATGACGGCTTCCTTTTCGGCGGGGTCCATGCGGCCGTGGAGCATGGCCACGGGCACCCCGGCGAGCGGCCCGGTCGAGATCTCCTCAAAGTGGCGCAGTAATGGGGTGAGTGCCGTCTTGGTCTCCGACTCATCCACCAGCGGACAGACTATATAAGCTTGGAAGCCCAGTTCGATCTGCTCACGGAGGTAGCGGTACAGGTCGGGCACCTTGGCGGCGGGCACGCGGCGCGTCTTTACGGGCAGGCGGCCCGGGGGCATTTCGTCGATGATGCTCAGGTCCATCTCGCCGTAGAGCGTGAGGGCGATGGTGCGCGGGATGGGGGTGGCGGACATTTGCAGGAGGTCGGGGCGCGGACCTTTGGCCGCGAGCAGCGCGCGCTGGAGCACGCCGAAGCGGTGCTGCTCGTCGATGACGACCAGGCCGAGCCGGTGAAAGCGTGTCTTTTCCTGAAAGAGCGTGTGCGTGCCGATGACAACGTCGGTTTCGCCCGAAGAGATGCGTCGCCGAAGTTTGGCGGGTTCCGGGGTGGAGCGGGTAAAGGTTTCGACCCGCAGGCCGAGGGGCTCCAGGATGCCGCGCAGCACCAGGGCGTGCTGTTCGGCGAGAATTTCGGTGGGGGCCATGAAGGCCGTTTGAAAGCCGCCGTCCGCCGCCGCGGCCACGGCGTGCAGCGCCACCACGGTCTTGCCGCAGCCGACATCGCCCTGCACGAGGCGCAGCATGGGCCGCGGGCCGGACAGGTCGCGGAGAATCTCGGAGATGACCCGTTCCTGTGCGCCCGTCAGGGGAAAGGCAAGCAGGCAGTCCAGCGCGCGCAGATGGGGGCCGTTGACCACGTGACCCGCCCGGTCGGGCACGGCGGTGGTGAGCCGTTCGCGGCGCAGCAGCACCTCCAACTGGATGAGAAACAGTTCCTCGAAGACGAAACGTCGGCGCGCGCTTACGGTGTCTTCCAGGGAATTGGGGAAATGTGCGGCAGGCAGTGCCTGTGCAATGCCGGTCAGACCAAGGCGTTTGCGCAGGGTTGCGGGCAGACACTCGGGTACAGCCGTTCCGACGCTGTCCAGCGCGTCGCGCACCCACCGGCGCAGCATGCGCTGGGTCAGCCCCTCCACCAGGGGGTACACCGGCACGATGCGGCCGGTGTTAAGCCGGTCCTCCTCGTCGCCGACCAAGACTTCATATTCCGGATTGGAAAGACAGGGCCCCTTGAAGTTGCCCACTTTGCCGCTGAGGATAACTTCCGTGCCCTTGCGGAACACGGTGTCGGCCAGAAAGCCCCGGCCGAAAAAGGTGGCGCCGAGCGAGCCGGTTTGGTCGCGCAGCGTGATGTGCGCCAGCGACTGGCGTCCGCGCAGGCGAATGTTGCGCGAGGCGGTGATGACGCCGCGCACGGTGACGGTGGCGTCCTGCGCGGCATTGGCGATGGGCGTGATACTCGCGTAATCCCGATAGTCGCGGGGAAAGTAATGGAGCAGGTCGTAAATGGTTCGCAGGCCCGCAGCCTCAAGCAAAGAAACCCGTTTCGGCCCGATGCCCGGCAGGCGGTCCACCGGGTCTTCGGGCCGAAACGGGGGCGAATCAGTGGGATCTTCAGGCATTCGGGTACTTGTACTGGCCGGTGTAGAGGTCGAACAGCATGCGGTAGTACTGCATGAACCGGACCGGCTCATCGTTGTAGTCGATTTCGGCCAGACAGAAGCCCTGATAGCCGCTCTCTTTCAGCAGGGTGAACAGTTCCTGCCAGGGGTATTTGGGGATGCCGATGTCGTTGATGTGCACCTCGCCGATGGAACCCTTCAGCAGATCGAAATTGGCCTTGATGCTGCCGCTCGCATCCTCTTCGCCGCCGTTGCAGTTCCAACAGGCCTTTGCGTTGGGCTGGTTCGCCACATCGAGCATCTTGCGGATGCTGGCGGGCTTGCGGGAGTCCTCGTTGCCGTGAACTTCCATGCGCACCTCCAAGCCAAGGCCCCCGGCGAACTTGGCCACCTCGCCCCAGGCCTTGCCGATGCGCTCGATGGTCTTCTGGAAATCTTCGTCCTTGTGGCTGCCGTTGGGACGCACCTTGATGCCGGGGCAGCCCACGTCTGCGGCAAGCTGGGCGAACTCTTTGGCAGCCTCAATCTGCTTGCGGACGACGGCGTCGTCCTTGGCGTGGAACTCACAGGTCGTGCCCATGCCAGCAATGACGACCCCGGCATCGGCGAATTTCTTCTTCACATCGGCCCGTTCCTGCTTCGACAGGTTCGGTTCGACCTTGTGCGCGTGGGTGGTGCGCAGTTCGACGCCCGCCAGACCGGCCTTCTTGCACAGGTCGATCAACTCGTCCACGGACATCTTTTCGCCCATTTTGTACGTGACCATGCCGAGCTTCATGCCCGCACCCGCCGCAGTGGCGGTTGCCGCAAAGGCCGTGGACGGCAGGGTGCCTGCAATGCCCGCGGCGACGCCCGCCGTCATCGTGCCTGTCATAAATCCGCGCCGTGTCATATCATTCATCGCGTTGTTCCTTTTAAGGGGGTTGTACTTGTCCCGGAGAGTTTTGTACCCCTTTGGGCCGGGGAAAGGCAAATTGCAGGGAGCAAGGTCAGCACGGGGTGCCCCAAAGGAGCAGTTGCACGGGCGCGTTTGGTGCACCTACTGGAGGAGGGTTTTTGGCCTATTCCTGGGGATGATATAGTGACCTTATGGAAACGAAGGTGGTCAAAGCACGCGCGGAAATGATCTTGTTAGTAGTCTATCTGGCGGTGGTGCTCCCTGTTGCGCTCGTGCTAATGGCGGGGTACTTAAAGATCAAGAAAATCCGCAGGCGCTGCAAATGCGGAACGCCACCCGTGCAGGTGAGATCGCCAAATCCTCCAGAATACCGCAAGGCTAGACTGTCGGAGAAATGGCCGCAGGGCAGCGTCATTCGCGACCTCGCCGACTTCTTTGCGGTTATGTGGCGGAATCCCGAGATATCTTTCGAGAACGCATATCATGTATTTGTCGCAGGAAAACCCAGGTCAGAATACTTCTTTTATGGCTGGTCGGCTGCGTTTTCGAGGCCGCCCTTGGCGAACAAGGAACATGCGACCGCCGTATGCTGCCAGGGACTGGAACTGCATCCTGACAGCATCATGCTTAGGGAAAAACTGGTGGAGCTGCTCAAGGATGCCGAAAACTGGCGTGGAGTTGCCCAAGAGGCAGCGATACTTGCCTGGTTTGCCTCGGGCAGTCGGCAGTATTACGTCTTCGTTAATCTTGGCTATGCACAATACCGCCTGGGCAATTACGAGGCAGCCGTGGAGAATTACACAAAAGCATTAGACTTGCAGCCTGATTCCGCAGAGACGGCTTCAGCGCTGAGCTACTGTCGGGCACAACTGGCGGGAACCGCGCCGGATGCCCCGGGTTAGAAAACCTCCGCCTTGCTCGCCGCCTGAGTATTCTCTATTCAGGCTACGCCGGCAACGAAGCCGCTTTGGCTGTTGTTGCATGCAAGGCCAGCAAAGCGGTTTCCTCGCTACGCTCCTCCACTGCGCTGTTAGCCCCCTTCGGGGACGTGGGTGTATGGCCCGGTAACCCCGGGTTCCCTTCGGTCACCCGGGGCTATTATTGTGCGGCCCCTTCGGGGCCGTCCGCGATTCAGGGAAGCACTGTCGTTATGCCGCGTCATATATGGTTTGTGCTTCGCGAAGCACCTCGTCGCGGAAGAGGGGGTTGAGAGAATTTGCGAACGACATGTCCACGGTACGTCCAAGCAGATTGGAGAGATCAGCTTCTATTGTTCCCAATCGGATGAGTCCTACCCGTTCACCGGGCAAGAATTCAACCAACACACCCACACCGCTGCCCGGTCGGAAATCATCCCTCAGCACCCCAAAAGAGCGAGTCGCTTAATTCGATTTCGCTTACAGAATTCTGCCAGCGTGTCGCGCGAAATCATCTCAACAATCTGGTTCATCGTATTCACCCGGAACTTGCCGCACAGGCTGCGCTTAGACTCTTACGTAATTATCCATGCTGACATGGTTGGCCCGCAAGTATTTCAGGTGCGAGTTCATTCCAGCGGACGTTCGAGCGGGTGGACTGTGTGTGTGGGGAGTTGCCGGCCCTGTTCGATGATGGCGACGAGTTCGCCCAGGTATTCGGCGTCCTCGTCCTGGGACCAGGTGAAGTCGTAGACCATGTCCACGTCGGCGGTGTCGGCGAGACGGTGCGCTTCGAGCATGAACGGCGCGGACTCCAGCGTGGTGGTAATGCCGTCGCGCGTGACCACAGACAGGTTCTTGCGCGGTTCGGCGAGAATGATGTCACCCGTGGTGGTGTGCGGGCCCGGGGCGCGGGACTGGAACAGGGGCGCATGGCCATAGGCAAGCACGGCGAGGTGAGCCGGGTCGATGCGCCGACGCAGGCCGGCCCAGGTGTCGGCGTCGCATTCAAGCGATGCTGCAACGGTATCCGCGCCCAGTTCGACAACCTGCGCGTGGCAGGAACTGTTCAGGCAGCCGATACCCGGCAGGGACAGGACGGTGGTCTTGCGCATGCCCGCCGTCCGAAGCAGGTGAAAATGGCCGGGATTGGACACGGCCACGGCGCGCACGCCCAATTCCTGCGCGCGCTTAAGCTGGCGCAGGACGCTTTCGCGCTCTTCCGGGGCGTAGTAGAAGGTGGGAAGGACAACGCCCATATCGGCGGACTTCAACAGCGCGTCAAATGCGGGGTGCTCAATATCTTTCAGGGGTATGAGCCACAGGTTCCTGCGCCCTTCTTCAAAAAGGGCTGTCCTAAGCATTTCTGCGGCCTGCCCGGCGGATGCGGTGATAATCCAACGGCGGGCCAGTTGACCGGATTCTCGCATGGGCTGCACTTCAGGCGCGGCATTGGCCTCAATAACAGCATCACGCTGCGTATCGAGAGTGCGTTCAACACGTTTGAGAATGGTGTCCCGATAAGCGGCCAGTTCTGCCGCCGTTACGGCCAGCGGTCCCTGCGGCATTTCCTTTTGATTCACGGTCAGCCGGATGGTGCTCTGCTCCGTGGTTTCGGAAAGAATTGCAGCGGCCTGTTGTGGCGGCACTTCATCGCGCCGGGTGAAGGGATGGCGGACGCGGACGGTTTCCGTGCCGACGCTGACCTCGACCACCATGCCGCCGCCGGCCTCTTTTAGTCTCGCGGGGAACGCGGCGCGCGACGGTTCGGTCATGGCGGCGAGGGCCTTCTCCACGCGTTTGACGTCGCCCTTGCGAATGGCGTCGGTGTCGGCCGCTTTGACCACGGCCGCACCCTGGGGCACGGCAAAGGCCACGGGGATTTCCACGCGTTTGCCGGGAGCGGAACGTTTGATGCTGCGTCCGTCTTTGCGGATGTCGCGCACAATGAACGCCTTGGGCGGCTTGCCCGTTTCCACTTGGATGCGGATGCGGTCACCCACCTTAATCATCGCCAGCGGTGTGATGGCAAACCAGTCCTTGCCGGCCGCCTCCACGGTGCCCATGGGCCGCCCGGACTGGGCGTCCTGCCCGCCGACGATGCCAACGGGACTGGGCGCCAGAAAATAGCCCGTCGAAGCTTCGCGCGCGACGGCGGTGTCGAGCAGTTCGCGGGCTTCCTCTATTACCTCGCGGGTGATGCGCGGCCATGCGTCTATCAGCAGCCGATAGGCCCGCACGGTCTGTGCAATCGTTTCTGCCGGTTTGAGCCGCCCCTCGATCTTGAACGAGCGGATACCCGCGGCGATGAGCCTTTCGAGAATGGGTGCGGCCGCCAAATCGCGCATCGAGTAGGCGGCCGAGGGGTCTTCCGCAGCCTGCTCAAAAAGACGGCGGCAGGGTTGCAGGCAGCGGCCGCGGTTGGCACTCTTGCCGTGGATGCGGCTGCTGAACAGGCACTGTCCGGAGATGGAATAGCAGAGCGCGCCGTGAACGAACGTTTCCAATTCAATATCCGAGGCGGCGCGGATGGCGCGGATTTCTTCGAGGGTGAGTTCCCGCGCGAGAATGACCCGCTCAAAGCCCATGCGCCGTGCCTGCGCGGCGCCGTCCGGGGTGTGAATCGCCATCTGGGTGGACGCGTGCAGGGGGATTTCGGGACAAAGCGTGCGCGCCATGCGGTAGGTGCCCAAGTCCTGCACAATCAGCGCATCCGGCCGGATGCGCCGCAGTTCATCCAGCAGTTGGGCCAGGTCCGGCAGTTCGGACTCCTTGACGAGCGTGTTGACCGTGATATAGAGCTTGCGTCCCTGCCCGTGGGCGTAGGCGGTCATGCGCGACAGTTCGTCGAGGCTGAAATTGGGCGCGCGCAACCGCGCGTTGAAGCGGTGCGCGCCCACATACACGGCATCGGCGCCGGCATCGATGGCGGCGGCAAAGGTTTCCATGCGTCCGGCGGGCGCGAGCAGTTCCGGTTTGCGCGGGGAAGGCTTGTCGGGTGTTTTTAGCATGCGACAAGGGTATATCAATCCGTAGTCTTTCGCCAAACACCCCGTGAAATGCGGTGGCATCGACACCGCTTTGGCTGGCCGAACGCGCGAACTCAGCCAAAGCGGCGTCGTTGCCGCCGCAGTCCAAATCGGTGTGTTCCTGCGGCAAAGCCAAGAGTGCACAACCGGGGGCGGGGTCTGTTATTATGGGTTCTCCAACCGAGGAGACGCGATATGAAGAAGCTGCTTGGGATTGTGGCCCTGATATGTTTACTGACCGTGACTGCGGAGGCCGCGAGGAAGATGGTTCCCCCGCCGGACGGAACGCCGGTGGAACTGGTCTGGCCCGGCGGCACGCCGGGCAAACTGGGTGACGCCGATGCGGACAAGCCGACACTGACCATATTTCCCGCGCCCAAAGACACGGCGAACGGCGCGGCCGTTATCGTGTGTCCCGGCGGCGGCTACGGCGGCCATGCGATGGACTATGAGGGCTATGAAGTGGCGCAGTGGCTGAACAAGCACGGCGTCACGGGGTTCGTGCTTCGGTACCGCGTCGCGCCGTACCGGCACCCGGCACCGCTTTCGGATGCGCAGCAGGCCATGCGCATTGTGCGGTCGCGCGCGGCGGAGTGGGGGTTGGACCCGGCGCGCATCGGCATGCTCGGCTTTTCGGCGGGCGGCCATCTGGTGTCCACCGCGGGCACCCACTACGTGGAAGTTGACCCGAACGCGACCGATCCGCTTATGAAGGTGGGCACGCGGCCCGACTTTCTCATCCTCATCTATCCAGTCATCACGTTCAAAGAACCTTACGGCCATCAGGGCTCCTGCAAGAACCTGCTGGGCGACAATCCCGATCCGGCGCTGGTCCAGTCGCTCTGCAACGACGAGCAGGTGAACGAGAAGACCCCGCCGAGTTTCCTGGTGGCAAGTTGGGCCGATACCGGCGTGCCGTCGGAGAACAGCATTCAGTTCTATCTGGCACTGCACAAAGCGGGCGTTCCGGCCGAAATGCACGTTTACGAAAAGGGTCCGCATGGTTTCGGCATGGGGCGGGGCGACAAGGT
>CAIJOU010000956.1 GCA_903822375.1 Candidatus Hydrogenedentota bacterium | reverse complement strand
GATCCACGCCCAGTATTCGTATTTTACTCAGTCATCAACGCAATTGTACCGATTTTCGCACTTCTCTGTCAACTACAATCGTGCAGAGAAAATGTTTCAACGTGGCAATGCGGCAAAAAATGATGAAAAGGAGATGACATCCGGCGTGCAAATTGTTCTTCATGGAGGCAAAGAAACACACAGGAGACTTCTGGCATGGGAAGAGTGGCCTTCATCACGGGAGCATCGCGGGGTATTGGAAAGGTGTGCGCGCTGCGCCTTGCCCGAGAGGGGTGGGACATCGTGGTGGCCGCAAAATCAGTGGAGGAAGATCCGCGCATTCCCGGTACGATCCACAGTGCCGCCCGGGAAATTGCCGCGTTCGGCACGGAGGTATTTCCCGTACGCTGCAATGTGCGCGATGTGGACAGCGTTCAGGCCGCCGCAACATCGGTGCTGGACCACTTTGGCCGGGTGGATGCCGTCATTAACAATGCCGGCGCACTCTGGTGGCGTCCAATGGATGAAACGCCCATGAAGCGTTTCGACCTGGTGATGGAGGTGAACGCCCGGGGCGCCTATGCCGTGAGCGAGGCGTTTCTGCCCGCCATGAAAATCCAAGGGAGCGGGCATGTGGTCATGATGTCACCGCCCGTGGACCTGTCCGTGGTGCCCGGGCACATCGCCTATTCGATCAGCAAGTTCGGCATGACCATGATTGCCCTGGGGCTCGCGGAAGAGATGCGCGCCCATGGCATCCGCGGCAGCGCGCTGTGGCCCAAGACGGTCATCGAGTCTTTTGCCACGATCAACTTCGGTTTGGGCGAGCCCCGCTTCTGGCGCAAGGCCGACATCCTGGCGGATGCGGTACTGGAAATTCTAAACCATCCAGACCTGTCCAACGGCCGGGCACTGATTGATGAGGATTTCCTGCGCGAGGTGGGCTATACGGATTTTGACCGCTACAACTGTGTCGAGGGCGGCACGCCGCTGCAATTGGATTCGGAACTGATGCGGGTGGCCCGGTCGTAAGGGGTCAAATGTCGCAGCGAAGTATCTTGGCCAATGCCTGTGCGAAGAAGATGGTGCCCAGGTCGCGGATTTGATAGGGACTGGCGTCGGTGCCGTCTTTGGGGGGCAGCACTTTTTCCAGAATACATCCCTTGAGATTGGGGTCCTGCGGGTGGGTGAACTGCATGTTCAGGGAGAAAGTGAGCGCGCGGTTCAACGGGGCGACCCAGTGCCTCTCCCCGGTTATTTGCCACAGGGCGTTCCATAGAATCATGGCGCAGCAGGCGCCGCTGGTCGCGTGGCCGAAAGAATCCGTATTGAAGTCCATGCCAGTGTTGCGGAACATGCCCCCGTCGAGGCGCTGTGCATGGATGTACCACTCCCCCGCTCTTTGGGCGCAGTCCAAGTACTGCTTCTTTCCGCTGTCGAGGTATGCAAATACCATCGGATAACCCCACCAGTAGGCGGAACGCGGATGATTTTGTCCCTTGGCCCGGCTGGACGGCCAGAAATCGACCCAATTGCCCGGCGGTGACTCGCGCTTCAGGCAGGTGACGGCCGTTTCGTAGAACAGGTCCCGATACTTGGCCTCTTTGGTTTGTTCATAAACGCGGAGAAAGACTGCATCATCCAGCAACGGTCTGCCGGGCGATTCCGGCTGGTAGGAAACAAAAGCCTTTTTGGTGGTCGAATAGGCGTCGGCAAAGTAGCCGTGACCGCGATAGGCTTTCTTGAGTATCCAGTCGGCCGAGTCGCGGACCCATTGCGCATATTTGGCGTCGCCCGTTGCCTCGGCGGCCCGGAGCAGTCCCTCGGAGGCCTCCAGCATGGCGCTGGTGTTTGCCTCATCCCCCTTGTCCTCGAAGCCCCCGATCATTCCGAAGTCTGGGTCCGACGGGTCGCTGACGCGCTGTGCACCGATGAACTCCGCGCCAAGCCTGACCGCGTCAAGATATCCGGGTCTGTCGAGCACCGCCGCCGACCAAACGAGCGCCTTGAGCGCCTGCCCGGTGTGCCACACGGGACAGAAGAAATCCCACTTGCGTGTGGCCGCGCTGTACTCGCCGCGGATGGCCCCCTTCCAGAACGTGTGACGCAGGTTGCGGGTATTGTCCTCGTTTGTCAGTGTTTCGGTCTGCACCTGCGCGATGTCCACCAGCCAGTCGCAGGCCATGCCGAGGGCCGTCTTCAGTTCATCGGCTGAAACGGCCATGGTCGGCGCGGGACGCCGGTTCCAGACCGGGTGTGTGTAATCGAAGACAGGACGATTCTCCAAGACATGCCGGTCGGCACCCCGGGTAGTCAGGAAGGGCAGCGCACCGATTCCTGAGGCGATTGCTGAAGACCGAAGGAATTGTCTGCGCGTCATGGGGGCGGCCTCCTGCGTGCCTTGGATCATGCCAGTACCATCGGCAGCGATTCCAGCAGGGCGAAAAAGATTGCACGGCAGGTGCCTTTTCTATCAGAATGAAACCGGTCGGTATTTTTCCATGGGACAGCCAAGGAGAAATTCGATGAGTATTCCCAACTGGGAGACCGCCTCTCCCCTGCTGAGCGCATGGTGGGACCATGAAACCACGGGGCCAGTCGCTCAAGTGACCGCCCCGCGGGACGGGACAACGCCATCGGGTTTTGACTGGTGGTGCTTTGCCAAGCCCGACGCCGACCGCACCGAAATCCTCACCGCTTTTGAACAGTGGGTGGACCACACGTGGTTTGGCGGTGCGGCCGTGCCGAACATGTTCTTCAATTTGGGGCCCGGCATACTGGCGGCCTGTTTCAACGATTATCTCGAGTACCGGCCCGACAGCGGGACCGTCTGGTTTGAGAAGCCCCGGCCATGGGAGGAAGTGGAACAGTACGCCTATCAGCCGCGCGGACATTGGATGAACTATATCCGGGAGAACATGTCCTATTTTCTGCACAGCGGCCGCGAGAACCACCTGTTGGGCGTGACCGACCTCGGCGGCGGTCTCGATATCCTGGCCTCGTTTCGCGGCGGCGAGCAACTCGTGCTTGACCTGCTGCTCGAACCGGAGCGGGTCAACGCATTGCGCAAACGCATTTCCGCAGCGTGGATTGAAGCCTTTGCGGACCTGTACCAGCTGGTCCAACGGCGGCATTTCGGCAATGCGGCCTGGATGGGCATCTGGGCGCCGGGTACCTGGTATCCGCTCCAGTGCGATTTCTCGGCCATGATCTCGCCGGACATGTTCGGGGAATTCGCGGCGCCCGACCTCGCGGAGCAGGCCCGCTGGCTTGATTACAGCATTTACCACCTCGACGGCCCCAATCAGATTCCGCACTTGGACCATCTGCTGTCCATCCCCGAACTCGACGGCATCCAGTGGGTGCCCGGTGCGGGCAATCCGCAAAATGAATCCGAGAAGTGGTACCCCCTCTACGAGCGCATCCTGGAACGGGACAAACTGCTCGTGCTCCAGTGCTGGGAGGATATGGAGCAGATTCCGCGCTTATTGAGGGACTTCCCCAGCGGGCGGATACTATGCTCGCTGTCGGCGGCGACCGAGGCGGAAGGCCGGCGCATGCTGGAGTGGTTTGGATGAGTGCCTGACCGGACTCATTCTGGACGCTTCCAATCGCCTCCGTCTTGTATTTCCCGGCGCTCACAGTGTACATTGCGGCCCGTCTTTCTTTGATTTTCGCCCCTTTTGAAACATGACGCCTTTTCGGCATTGGGAGAACGTAAATGTCTGAGGAACGCAAGACCATCCATGTCGTGTCCAATTCGCACTGGGACCGCGAATGGGGCTATCCCTTTGAGGAAACGCGGCTGCTGCTGCTCAAGTTTATGGATGAACTGCTGGACCTGCTGGACACCGACCCGGAGTTCCATTCGTTCACGATGGACTCGCAGACGCTGTGCGTGGAGGACTATCTCGAACTGCGTCCGGAGAAGCGGGCCACCATCGAGAAGCACGTGAAGTCGGGACGGTTGCTGATCGGCCCGTGGTACTCCCTGCCGGAGGAATACATCGTCAACGGCGAGTCGCTGGTGCGCAACTTGGTGGTCGGGCACCGGTCCGCGGACGCGCTGGGCAAGACGACGAAGGTCGGCTACACGCCGTTCGGCTACGGCCAGACCTCGCAGATGCCGCAGATCTACAACGGCTTCGACATTGACACGATCATCTTCTATCGCGGCATCAACACGCCCAAGTGCGAGTACATCCTTGAGGGCCCGGACGGGTCGCGGTTGATCGGGTCGCGTTTTGGCGTGATGAGCCGGTTCAGCTACTACATTTACGTCTATCGCATGCTGCGCTACGGCCCGGCAGACTTGTTTACCTGCTACAACTGGGACCGCGGTGCGGCGCCGTTCCGTCTCGCCTCCGACAGCCGCCCGCGCGACCACTATTACGTGCTGGACGACAAGAAGAAGCTGTGGAACGACGCCCCCATCCGTGAGCAGTTGGTGAAGCTGGTGAAGGACGAGTCGGAACACTTCAGCACCAGCCAGATCGTCGTGATGCAGGGCTTTGACACCTCCAATCCGGACCCCGAAGAGACCCGCATCATGAAGTTGTGCCAGGAACTGCTGCCGGAGCACGACATTAAGTTCTCCGACCTGGGCACGTATATGGAGGCCATGCGCCAGGAGGTCAAGGACCCGGTGGTGCTGCGCGGCGAATTCCGCGACCCGGGCTCGACGGGCAAGTGGACCCACCTCTTCGGCGATGTGATCAGCGCGCGCCCGCGGCTCAAGCAGGCCAATCACAACTCCGAGGTGGCGCTGCAGCGCCGCGCCGAGCCCTGGAGCGCCATTTCGTCCATGGTCGGCGGCGAATACCTCAAGACGGCGCTGGACCGCTGCTGGCGCTTCCTGCTGCAGAACCATCCGCACGACACCATTACGGGCGGCGGTATCGACCAGATGGAGCGCGATTCCATTTTCCGCTTCAACCAGATCGACATGATCGCCGAGGGCGTCGCCCGGCGCGCGCTGGAGAAGGTCCAGATCGCGATAGACAACTCCGACCTGACCGAGAAGGACACGGTGCTGACCGTGTTCAACCCCTGCCCCTTCCCGCGCAAGGGCGTCGTTTCCTGCCTGGTCGACATGCCGCAGAACATGGGCTACGAGGCGTTCAGCATCAAGACGCCCGACGGCGCCAAGACACTGCGCATGCAGAAACAGGAAAAGTTCCCCATGGGCGTGCTCGTGCGCAATCTGCAGGACATCTCCATCGAGGTGCGCACCGAACGCGTGCGCTGCCACGTCGAACTGGACGAGATTCCGGCGTACGGCTACAGCACCTACCATGTCACCCGCGAGGAGACCTTTGCCCCCAACTTCGGCTCGCTGGTGCCCGAGACGAACGTGCTCGAAAACGAGCACCTGCGCGTCATGTTCAACGCCGACGGCACGATCGACATGCTTCATAAGGAAACGGACCAGTTCTACACGGGCCTGCACTACTTCGAGGACAGCGGCGAGACCGGCCACTCCTGGATTCACATGGAGCCGGAGCGCAACGAGACGATCACGTCCCACGGCTGCCCCTGCGACATCGCGCTGGAAGAGTCGGGCCCGCTGTTCGCGCGCATGCGCGTCGATTACCACATGAGCATCCCGGTGAGCGTTGACGACCCGCCGTACATCGACTTCCGCGAGGGCGACATCAACGACACCGCACGGACCAAGGAACGGCGCGAGATGGTCATCACCAGCCGCTTCACGCTGCGCGCCGGCGCCAAACGGCTTGACGTGAAGACCAGTTTCGAAAACACCTGCCGCCACCATCGGTTGCGGGTGGTCTTCCCCACGCGCCTTGACTGCGACCGCACGGACACGGAAATCAGCTTCGATGTGATCGGCCGCGACATTACGGTCAAGCCGGGCAACGCGTACTATGGCCGCCCCAACCCGCAGTATCCCATGCACCGCTTCGTGGACATGACCGACGGCAAGGCCGGGTTCGCCATCCTCAACAACTCGGGCCTGCGCGAGTACGAGGCCATGGACAAGGCCGACCGGCCGCTGGCCATCACGCTCATCCGCGCCTTCACCTACCGCAACTCGCCCGTGTTCGGCCGCTGGGAAACGTATCCGGACATGGACCTGGCCCAGTGCATCGGCAAGTTCGACTGGTCCTATGCGCTCTACCCGCACAACGGCGACTGGACCAACGGCTGCTTCGCCGAGGCCGAGGACATGAACCTGCCGCTCGAACCGGCCCAAGCCGGCGCGCACGTGGGCACGCTGCCCAAGGCCATGAGTTTCCTGAGCGTCGAGGGCGACAATCTCCAGATCACGGCGTTCAAGCAGGCCGAGGACCGTCCGGGCAACTACATTCTGCGCCTGTTTAACCCGCTGGCGACGGACATGGAAGGCGTCATCCGCCTGTTCAAGCCGATCAAGGCCGCCTGGCTGACCAACATGAATGAGGAGCGCGGTGAGGAACTCAGCACCGACGGCAACGCGCTCAAGTTGAACTTCGGCAAGAAGAAGATTGTCACCGTCGAGATTGAACTGTAGGCGGGAATTTCACGACTATCATTGAAGACAACGGGGCCCATGGGCGTAATGCCCATGGGCCCCGTGAGTTTTGGGATGGGACGTATGGGAGTAACGAGAGGTATGAGAAGAATGGGATGCGAAGAAAAGGGTTGCAGGTTCGGGGGCCAGCTATTTGTTGGGTGTAACGGTTGTGGCGAAGGGTTCTCCGGAAGCAATGGTGGTCACACGCAGGCGCGGGTGCGGCCCTTCCTGGGCGGCGTCGGCCGAGAAGTGCAATATGTTGTCGCCCTGTTTTAGTGTGGGTATGGAGCCTTCGGACTTTACTTCTTTGATTAGCCCGCCTTTGGCATTGTATACCTTGCAGTCTTCGGAAGAGCGAAATTCGAGATAGTCGCCGCTTTCCAAGGTGACCGGGAATATGAGCGCGGTGCCGCCGGCGGCGATGGACGGGTTGACGAGCCTGGCCTTACTGACCGGGAGGGATTTGAGGGGTCCAATGCGGCACACGGTCGTCTTGTTCGGGGGCAGGTTGACGCACCCGACGCTCAGCGTTTCCATATGGCCTGAATCGGCCCAGATGACGAAGGAGCGGAGCACTTTGCCCACACTTACGCCGTTGGTCTCCCAGTCCGCCTGCCGGCTGGCATAGGGCCAGCCGTACTGCGCCAGTCGGTCCGACTCGGGCTCCACCAGTTCAAAGTAGCGGCGGCCGGTGAAATTGATGTCCACATAGTGGTCGTGGAATCCGCCACCAAGGCTCTCCGGGGTCTTTAACTGGAAATTGAGCACCTCACCCTGCCCGTCGCCTTCGACCCATACGCCCAGTCCCCGGCCCGACACGTTCAGGGGCGGTGTGAAGCGTTTACCCATGAGCGCCCAGGCCGACTCGCGTTCGGCATAGTTGCTGGTGGCCGTCAAGAGGCCTTCTGTTTCCAGCGTGGCGGTGACGCCGGTCTGGGCTGAATGACCGGTGAACTGCGCCGGGTCTTTGAAATCTTCGATGACCTCCGATTTCGGGTCGTCATAGGCGGCGACGGACGCCAACGCCTCAATGCGGAACTTGGCCGGTTGTTGACCGAAGCTGTTGTGTGTGGTCCAGGTCTCTCCATCGGGTTGCAATCCGTCGATCTTGTGCGGGGCGTACTGCATGGGACGGAACTGGAGCGTGCCGTCGCCGGTTTTTTCCAGTGCGAACTCGTCTCCCGGGACCGCAAGGCGGGCCTTTACGGCGTCGGACACGGTATTGGAGCGGCGGAGTTCCTCGTATTGCCTGATCAGCGCGCCAAGCCGTTGGGTATTGGCGGACGCGGCGTAGCTCTCCGGCGTGAACCCCACCAGCATCGAAAGTCCGCAGTCTGTCCCAATGCCTTTGCAGCACAGGTAGTCTATGGTGTCGGGGAAAGTCCGTTCAGGCTGTACCGGGTCCCAGTCAAACACGCCCCACCAGCCCAGGTGGGGCGGCAGGAACATGGGCCCGCAGTCCCTGTTGGCGATTACGTGGGCGTCGATGAAGCGCTTGGCTGCGCGCGGCGGCACGTCCCATGCGCCCATGCGCGACCGCACATACCACAGATGATGGGTGAAGGTGCTCATCTCAAACAGCGCGGGGCGCTCCAGGCGCTTCGCCAGTTCAAAGACGAACTTGGACCCATAGTACCAGGCATTCAGGCCGCCTGCGACAATGTCGGAGCCGTCCAGGGCATCCAGGTAAATCATGTCAAAGCCGCAGGCGTTGTAGACCTCCGCGGTTTTGGCGGCGACCTCCGCAAAGAGCGTGGAGTCGGCGTCCGGGACGAAAAGGCCGAAGCACTCTTTCAGGTGGGTGACCTTGGCGTCCTTCGCGTGCGTCGCGGGCCTGGTTCCCCATGCGCCCCGCCGGCATCCCGTGAAGCCAAAGGGCGCATCCGCGGATACCCCCGCGTAGGTGATGAGTTCGTCGTCGACCCGGAGCGTCACGCTGTTGCGAATCTGAAACCCGGTAACGGTGGACATGTCCTTGGAGGGCTCCTGAGTCAACAGCGTGTCCGCCTCCGCCGTGAGCGGACCCGCCAGCGTGAAGGTGGCGTCCACGGCCAGACGGGGATCAGGAACAGGGCTAACCCATGCGGAGTCTTTGGCGATAAAGAATGCGTAGGTATGCAGTCCGGCTGCGATACCCGCCTCGTGCAGGCGGGACACAACCTTCTTTACATCACCCAATCCCTGCGGATACAGGGTGGAATTGGGGACCAGGTCGCCGAAGCGGAGCGATTTTCCGGGGTGAAAGTCTATTTGGGTGACTCCCAGGTTATTCGCAAGGGCGACCCAGTCCTCCACCGTGCCCGGGCCAAGCTTGCCTTCCGTGTCAATGAGGTAGGAACCGCGGTTGATGGCGGCGTCGAGCGCCCAGGGGCCGCCCAGCGAAGAATGGGGCAGACCGGGGGCCGCGCTGACCACCTCTTTCAGCACGTCGCGAAACATGGGCTGCGGCGCGGCGACAATGGCCACCTTGGCACCGACCAATCCAAAGCGTCGATAGCAGGCGGCCTGCATGCGGCTGTTGAGACCGGGAATCTGGGGCACGTTGGTCTGGAGGTTCAGGGCAAGCGCGCAGGCGGCATAAGGCTCGCCGGGCTTTCCCTTAAGCGTCAGCGCCACGTCGCCGAAGGTCAATTCCTCCACGGCCGGGTCGCCAAGTTCCGTCACTTCGAGGACCAGACAGTGGGGTTCCCGGCGCAATGCCAGAAGAACGCGAATGCCGGTATCGCCGAAATCGACGGCGAGATGCTCATCAACGAGCGCCACCCCTGTCGAATCGTAGGACTTGCCCGACTTTCTTGCATGGGCAAAGAACGGGGCTGAGGCACGGTCGCACCAGTCTTTGCCTGTGGTCTTGTCCACGAAGGCCACATTGCGGCCGTCGGCGCCAATCTCATAGTGCAGGAAATCTGTCTGTAGAATGACGGGCGTGCCCGGGCTGGGTGGATTGTCGGCGGCAAAAGCGGCGGCGGCAAAGAGCAGGACAGCGATCACAAGCATACGGTTAAACATTATGGCCCTCTCGTGGCATGTAAAACGCACCAGATCGGAATTCCTCAGGGAAACGATATCCGCGTTTCCGGAAAGGGTTTGCCGTCGGGCACGACGTGCACCTCAACGGTTCGCTTTGGTGTGGTGGTGTTGCGTGGCGCAAGCAGGTGGCGCCAGTTCCAGTGCATGCCGTTGTCCGGTGTGAGCCGTGTGCCCCGGGGGCCGGTCACCGGGAAAGGACCCTGGACCCTTGCCGCGAAGGATGCGCTCTTGGCGTCATAGCCGAGCAGCGAAAAGGCCCCGGGATCGAGGGAGTCCGGGTCATAAGAGGCGATGACCTCCACGGGAAAGGCCCGGCCGAAAGGCGTGGAGTGGCGGAGGCTTTCGGCCAACTCCACGGGGGCCTTGTCGCAACAGCGGTAATTGGGAAACACGGCGAGCCTTTCGCCGGGATGCTGGGCCGCGGCGGTGAATGCGGCCTGGCGGAACGCCGCCACCGTTTTTCCCGCGCGGTTCCATGCAAGATTGGTCTGCACTTGAAGCATCATCAACACTAGGCAGACGACGGAGCTGATCCAGACGGTCGGCTTGGGCCATGCGGGGTGGTGAACCATTCGGTGAAACACGGCCGCAAGTGCGATGGCGAACAGGGCGACAGCCGGAACCATGCGGCCGCCGCCAATGAGCTGCACCGGGTCCACCAGCCGGCTTTCACCAAAGGCGGCGAAACTTAGCGCCGCCAAAAGGCCGAAGGTGAACGCCCGATGGCGCACCGTCCGCATCAGCGCAAACGCCGAAATAACCAGTCCGGCGAGCACCAGTGCCGGAAGCAGCGGCTGGGTGCGAAAGGCCGAGGCCGTTTCCGGCAGCAGGCCGATGGGGTAGACCAGGTAGACGAGGGGCCAAAATGCGCCCGTGAGTTGCAACGGCGCCGTGGCAAGCACCGGCGGATACATGAACCATCCCAACGCCGCAACGGCCGAGAGGGGCAGCAGGATGCGCCAGCGCATATGTTCGCGCGCGACCACGCATTCATCCCACGCATAGATTGCAAACAGGAGACCGCCCTGTCCGGGAACCAGCAGCGCAGCACCGGCGAAAAGCAGCAGCGCCAGGCCGTACCGAAGCCGTCCGGGTTTTCTGCGCGCCAGCGCATAGGCAAGCAGCGCGGCCAAAGACAGGGTTGCTGGAAGGAGGTCCTTCATTCCGGAGAGGTTGAGCACCGCTTCCGCCTTGAGCGGATGTGCCATGAAGACCACGGCCGCCACCGACCCGAGCCACCACGGCCCGTCCGTGGCGAGCCGGGTCAGGAAAAAGACCAGCACCATCGCCAAATACAACAGAGCCATATTGAGGAGGTGGTAGGGCAGGACAATATCGCCGAAGGGTGCAAAATTGGCCAGGGCCGCATAGTCCCGTCCGAGCGGGGGAAGAAAGATCGTCCAGGCGAACAGCATCAGCAGATACACCAAGTCCATGAGCAGGAAGGTTAATCCCTTGCCTTCACGGAAGGTATTTGTGTTTCTGGTCAGCGGCATGGAATCCATGGTGGCCAGTGTAGCGGGACGGTCGGTTCGGGTCAACATGGAGTGGCAGAGACGCGATGAGAGAAGAGAAAAGGGCAAAGGGAAAAGGGAAAAGAGAAAAGGGCAGAGAGGAATGTCTGCCCCAACATTGCCTTGACCGTGCGGTTGAAGTAGAAGAGGCTTCCAGCCTTTCTTCTTCACAGCCTTGCGCGCGGCGCGCACAAGCAACGCGGCAAGATGCCGCGTCTACTTTGGGGCGACAGGCGGGGGCGCCTGTCCTACAGTGCGACGACAGGATGCGGCTACTTCAGGCGCGTGCCGTCGCGGTTGGTTGGCCAGTAGGTGGCAAAGTCGGTGTCTCCGTTCTTCGCCATCCAGCGGTCCAGCGCGGAGGACAGTTCATCTTTGCGAGCATGGTGGGACGCATCAGCGGCGAGATTGACCATTTCGTCCGGGTCATTCTTGAGGTCATACAGCTCTTCGCCGTGGACCAGGTAGCGGTTGTACTTCCATTCCCGCGTGCGGTACATGCGGATTGGGTTCACCCACTTCTGTTTCCCATAGTACTCACTGACCACGAAATCGCGGTCCGGATAGCCACCGCCTGTCAAACCCGCCGCCACCGAAACGCCGTCCGTCTACCCCGCTTCGGCACCGGCGAGGGCGCACAGGGTCGGCACCACGTCGCAGGGCGTGACGAAGCGGTCCACCATGCCCGGCGAGCCGCCGGGCATGCGGACCATGAAGGGAATGTGCACCAGGTTCTCGTACATGAAGGGGCCCTTGAACACGAGCCGGTGGTTGGTGTCCATGTCGCCGTGATCGGAAGTGAACAGCACGACCGTGTTGTCGCGCAGGCCCGATGTGTCCAGGTGTTCCAGCAGGCGGCCCAGTTCGACGTCCGCCAGGCGCACTTTTTCCCGGTAATACTCGCGATAGGCCTCCCAGAGGGCATCAGGCTTGTTCTTCAGAAAGCGCCCCTGTTCCTCCTCGGCGAAGACGCGCTGCGGCGAAGGCTTGTTCTCGAAGGTCTCGGACCAGGAAACTGGATGGGGAACACTCCCGGCAGGCAGGACCTTGCCCTTTTCGGTTTCCTTCACGAAGTCATAGACGTCGTGCGGATTGATGTAGTTCACGCAAATGCAGAAGGGCTGTAGGGGCGTGGCGGCCCAGTCCCGCATGGCGGCAAGGGCTTTGTCGGTTGCCCCGGCATGGGGCTCGCCGTCCAGGGCGCCCCGGTCGAAATGGGCGGCGTAGTGCTCGTCATTGCCCAAGTGCCATTTGCCGAAGTAGGCGGTCTTGTATCCGGCGGCGCGCAGCCGCGAGCCGATGGTCTCGAATTTTGGCGGCAACGGGGCCTGTTCCGTGCCCAGATGGGTGCCGCTGCCAATGTTGCCCAGCACGGAAGTCTTGTGCGGGTAGAGGCCCGTATACAGGGAGGCGCGGCTTGCGGAACACTGCGGCGTGGTGCAAAAGGCCTGCTCAAAGACAACGCCGGTGCGCGCCAGCGCGTCCATGGCGGGTGTCGAGAAGAACGGGTCCGCGGCGCCCCGGGCCTTCCAGTGCTGCTGGTCCGTCGTGACGAGCAGAATGTTTGGCCGCGGCTTGCCCGCCGCATTGTCCGCCAAAGCGGCACCCGCCGCGATTGCCGCCGTGGAAGCCAGAAAGCCGCGCCGGGTCAGTCTGTTTGAACGCATGCTTTGGACTCCATCCTGGGGTGATTCTCCTGGAGGCAGAGTAACCCAGAAATAGAGGCAGGTCAAGCGGGGGTTGTGCCGTCGCGCGGGCAAGCGGTAAACTTCCGGCCTGTTGGGGACCGCGCCACTGAGAGGCGCGGATGCACAGGTGACAAATCGGGGCGCGAGCCACGTGGAGCAGTTGGATGGGTTTGATGTGCACAGGCATGGTTGCGATGGCGGTGTGGATGGGTGCCCAGGTCGCGGCGGACCCTTTTAACGGCGCGGAATGGCTGCGCGATCCGCGATTCCAGTGGGTTCCGGTCGTCAACCTGCTGCACCGCGAGCGGGACAAGGGTCCCGAGCCGGTTGGCCCGCAGAATGTCCACACCCTCTTTCGCAAGGAAGTGACCCTGCGCGAAAAGCCGCAGTCCGCCGTGCTTACCATCACGGGCGACGACTACTACAAGTTCTACATCAACGGCTTTCGCGTGGTGCAGGGGCCGGAGCCCGGCTATGCGAACGCGTACCCCTACTATTTGCTTGAGGTTACACCTTTCCTTGAAAAAGGCACCAACTGTCTGGCGGCCCACGCCTACTACCAGGGGCTGATCAACCGGGTTTGGAATAGCGGCGACGGGCGGTCGGGCTTTATGCTGGTGCTGGATATCACCTATGCCGACGGCGGCCGTGAGCGTTTCGTAACGGACCCGTCCTGGCGGTGTCTGGAATTGTCGGCCTATGACGGCGACAAAACAGTCGGCTACAAGACGCAGTTTCTGGAAGACATCGACTTGCGCAAGATGCCGCTTGGCTGGCAGAGCGTGGGCTTTGACGACCAGGTCTGGCTTTCCCCGCTCGTGGGCCGTCAGGACCATCAATTCGTCGTGCAGGTTACCCCTCCCCTGCAAGTGTATCCGGTAAAGCCCAAAGTGGTGAAGCAACTGCAGAAAGGCCGCTACTTCTACGATTTCGGCACCGAAATCGTAGGTTGCACCCGAGTCCGCATCAAAGGTTCCGCGGGCACGGTCATTACCGTGCGCCATGGAGAGGAACTGTCCGCCCCGGACACGGTGCGCTTCGAGATGCGCGCCAACTGCAATTATGAGGAACATCCCGTATTGTCCGGTGCCAAGGACCTGGTGGAGTTCTACGACTACAAGGCTTTCCGGTACGTGGAGATTCTGGACGCGCCGGAAAAGCCGGAGGTCTGGGTGGATGTGCGCCACCATCCCTTCGATCCCGCCAAATGCGAGTTCAAATCGGCCGACAAGAATGTGGAGGCGATTTGGAATCTGTGCCGCAACGGCGTGCAAATGGACTGCCAAGGCGGCTTTCTGGACTGTCCCAGCCGCGAAAAAGGCCAGTATCTGGGGGATTCCGTCATCTCTTCGCGTTCCCACCTGTGGCTGACGGGTGATCCCACGCTGACGCGGAAGGCGCTGGTCGATTTTGCCCACTCCCAGCAGATAGACCCGGGCATGATGGCCGTTGCGCCTGGGAGTTTCATGCAGGAGATAGCCGAGTACTCGCTGCAGTACCCCCTGCTGCTCGCCAACTATTACCGCATGACGGGCGACCGCGCGTTTACGGAACTGATCGTGGACAGCACTTTCGACGCCCTGTTCGGCTATTTCGCCAAATTCGAGAACTGGTCGAGCCTGCTGGAGGGGATCAGCAAGAAGAAGGAGAAATGGGTTTTGGTGGACTGGCCGCAGGAGCTGCGCGACGGCTTTGATTACGAGTACGCCGACGGCAAGGCCAACGCCGTGGTGAATGCGTTTTACTACGGCGCGCTGCGCACGGCGGCGGAGCTTTGCCGAGACCTTGGCCGTGACGGCAAGGCCTACGACAAGCACGCGGACAAGGTGGCGGCGGGCTTTGCCGCCAAACTGGCCGATTCCAAGACGGGCCTGTACGTTGATGCGCCGGGGTCAAAGCACAGTTCACTGCATGCCAACGCCATTCCCCTGTATTTTGGCCTCACGGCCGGCGCGGACAAGGACAAGATGCTGGGCCTTATCCGGGAAAAGCGGCTGTCCTGCGGCGTGTACATCGCGCCGTACGTCATTGAGGCCTGTTTCCGGAACGGTGCGGCCGAGTTGGGGTACGATCTGCTCACCTCGACCGATGAGCATTCCTGGCGTGAAATGCTGAAGAACGGCGCGACGACCTGCATGGAGGCATGGGGGCCCGACCAGAAGAAGAACGCCAGCTGGTGTCATGCGTGGAGCAGCAGCCCGATCTATCTGCTTGCCGGAGACGTCATGGGGCTCTCCCCCGCCGCGCCCGGTTGGACCCGCATCCGCATCGCGCCGCCGGTGCTCCAGGATTTGCCCGAGATGCGCCTGCGCGTGCCCATTCCGCAGGGTGAGGTCATTGTCCGGCATCTGCCGGGGAAAGGATATGTGGCCATGGTTCCAGAGGGTATCGAGGTGGACGTCCCTTCCGCGGACAGCGCGCCTGTTCACGTGGAGAAGCGGACATCGTTGGGGAAACCGGAGTTTACACAGTCGCTTGCGGAGCAACTGGCGAGGATAGACTGGTCCGGCCGGGTTGGCTCCGACGAGGGCATCTTTGTGTCCATCCCGGAGCAGAAGCTCTATCTCATCGAAAAGGGCAGGCCCGTATGGCAGGCCCGATGCTCGACGGCAACCGCAGGCGTCGGTTCGCGCGAGGGCAGTCTGCAAACACCGACGGGCTGGCACAAGGTCGAGACGAAAATCGGCGACGGCAAGCCGTGGGGCCAGGTGTTTGAATCGCGCAACGCAACCAAAGACGTGTGGCAGCCTGGAATGGAGGTCAAGGAGGACCTGGTGCTGACGCGCGTGCTGCCGCTGGACGGCATGGAGCCGGGCGTAAACCAGGGGAAGGACGCCGAAGGCAAGGTTATCGATTCACGGGCGCGCGGCATCTACATTCATGGCACCAACGGCGAAGGCAACATCGGCACACCCGCATCGCACGGCTGCGTCCGCCTGCTGAACGACGACGTGATTACCCTGTTCAACCGCGTGTCCAAGGGCATCCCGGTCTACATCAGCGACAAGTGATTATTCCGCCTGTTCCCTGTCCGCGCGATTACGGCGCACGATGCGCCGCAGCAGCACCGCGCCGGCCAGCAGACCAGCACCCATGACGAGCGGGACGGGCAGGGACACCAGGACAAGCACCGGAATGAGCGCCATGCGCACCACCATGGCGAGCGCGGGCGACGCGGCCACTAGGTCGGCGATGGCGGGACTGACGTGGTAGTACAGGTCCACGGCCGCCGTGCCCAAGACTCCCGTCAGCAGTGTGTTGTCGCGAAATTCGCGGAGCCGGTCAATTTCGGGTGCGAGGGGCGTGCCCCAAGCCGCTGTGGCGATAAAGCATGGGCCGCCCCCGCGATTACCCTCGGCCAGACGAACGATGGCCACGGCCAGCAGTGCCAGGAGGGGTATTCCCAGATAGTCAATCAGGGTATAGGTGGGCGGATTGACGGTGACATTCACCGTGCCGGACACGCCGCTGTAAAGGGTGGTGTCCGTGGGTGTGAAGGTGACGGTTGCGGAATAGGTTCCGACGGCCGAGGGCTTAATCGTGGAATCGGTGAACGCGAAGGTTCCGGGCACAGAGGCCGTGCCGCCGGTCAACGTTGAGGAAGCCAGGGTTTGACCCTTGCTGATGGGGCTGGCCGTGGGCCAGGCGCTGATGGTGGGCGTGGTGGTGCCCGAGGCGGCGTTGACCGTCACGTTCACCGTGCCGGCCACCGTGTTGAAATTGGCGGTGTCGGTGGGCGTGAAGGTAGCGGGGGCCGAAAAAGTCCCGACACCGGGCACAGTGGTACTCGTGTCGAAAGCAAAAGACCCTTCCACCGAAGTCGTTCCCCCGGTCAACGTCGAAGATGCCAGTGTCTGGCCGTAGGTGATGGCGCTGGCCGTGGGCCAGACGCTGACGGTGGGCGTGGCTTTGCCCACGGTGACGTTTACCGTACCGGATACCGTGTTGTAGGTAGTGGTGTTGGTGGGTGTGAACGTGACGGGGGCCACATAGGTCCCCACACCGGGCGTGGTGTTGGGCGTGGTAAAGGCAAAACTTCCGGGCACGGAGGCGGTACCCCCGGTCAGCGTTGAAGACGCCAGTGTTTGGCCGGCCGTGATGGCGCTGGCCGTGGGCCAGACGCTGACGGTGGGCGTATAGGTGGCCTTCGCCCGGGAGAGCTGTTCCAGTCCCTGCACCACCATTGGGGACAGGGGTTCAGCGCCCAGCGCCCGAACGGGCACAAGGACAACAGCGGCCAGAATCAGGGCAAGGCATAGCGTTGATCGCATGACAATTCCTTTCAGGACAATGAAACCGGGACGCGGTCAGAAGTTTACTCCCACACCTGCGCCCACGGAAGCGGACCATTTCGACACACCGCCCACGAGGGGATCGCTGTCATAACCGACCCGGAAATCGAGCCGCAACCGCAACCGGTCATTGAGCGGAAACAACAGCGAAGTCTCCGTCGTCGCGCGCAACCCGCCAAGCTCAGGCAGGGCGGGAAACAGGTCCAGGGCGCCTATCAGGGTCAGGTGGCGCGACAGCAGGTTATAGTACCGCAAGCCGAGATGCAGTGCCACATCGGAACGCTGTTCCGTTCCGCCGGGAAGGTTGACGTCGTTCGGATTCCACTGCTCTCTCGCGACGTCAAGCCCCAGATAGGCGTCGAGCGCATTGTTGGTGGTCGGCATAAAGGCCTTGTACATGCCCAGCGCAAGGTGACTGCGCAATGCCAGCGCCTGATTGGTGTCACGGTCCAGAGCTGCCCAAAGATAGGGATTCAGTCCGCCGCCAACCCCTTTTACCCGGCCTTCCGCGTTGAGATAGTCCAAGCCGCCGTTATTGTCGTTGGCCGACCCGGTGATACCGACGGACCATGCCTTCGTGTCGTCCCTACCCCCCAGTTCGCCGCGCAAGACCGGGGCAAAGCCGTCCTTGCCCCCGGAATGAAAGCGGACCCCCAAGTCCCCCGAGGCCGCAGTGCCTTCAGCGGCCGGCCCGCCCATAAGGCTGGGGGCGGAGGGGGAACTGGGAATCAGAAGCGCCTCTTTCAGTCCACGGAGGTCCACCGCTTCGGCATCGGTTCCATTCAGCGGAAGGATGACGCTGGCGCTGTCCTTGTTGGAGAATCGTCCGTAGCGTGCGCTGCCGTCCCCGAGCGTGATGACGAAGTTCTTGTCAGTAACGAGCGACTTTACCGTGTCCATGGGCACCATCATCTGGCCCGACAGGCTGGTCTTGTAGGTCAACGTCCCCTCTTTTATCCCGATGAGCGAACCCGACAATGACTCACCGCTGTCCAGCACGAGCACGTCCGCTGAAGCGCTTACCCCGGCCAAAATCAGCCCGGTTATGCAGAAAAACCTGTACAGCATGTCTACCTAGATCGTAACTGTCCGGACGGCGATTTGCAAACCCCCTGTGCGCGAGCCGTTTGGACGGGTTTTGGGCCAAATCCAATCAGGCTCGGCATGCACTCCGGCGGGTATGGGTTGTCAGTTCGGGAACGGTGCGTGTTCCCCTGTCACAGTGAATTTGGCCTCAAAGGTTTCTTTCGCTCTTACAGGGGCGGCTGGTGGACTTTTGGGACGAGCAGTCCTTCCTGTTCATTGTTTCGTTCGGTGCGCCGACGTACAATGACCCTGCGAAAGGAGGACACCATGAGCCTGTTAATCGGAGTGATGACAGTGTTGGCGGGCGCAACCCTGAACGACCAGTTTGAGAAGTTTCCGATCGGTTTCTGGAACTACGCGCCCATTGAGGTGTTTGACGAGGCCAAGATTCAGGAGTGGCAGGATGCGGGCATGACGCTCACCATGGGGCCGGAATACACGGCCACGCCGGAGAACGTCGCGCACATGAAGAAGATTCTGGATTGGGCACAGGCGCGCGGCATCAAGCTTATCCTCTGCGACCCGCGCACGCATGTGTCCGCGCCCCTGGCGGAGGATTATGCCGTCCGGGCGGCGGAGGTGGCCGCCGATTTCTCCGGACATCCTGCAACTTTTGGCTTTCACCTTCTCGATGAGCCGGACAAGGACGCCTTTCAGCCGGTGTGCGATGCCGTGGGCGTCGCCAAACGGG
>CAIJOU010000955.1 GCA_903822375.1 Candidatus Hydrogenedentota bacterium | reverse complement strand
TCTTGCTTTAGATGCGCTCGAAATCAGTGAAGACCGCCCATAATTCTACAAAGTGAAGCAAGAGCAAGATTGGGAGCAAGATTAAGAAGACCCGATGCGGTCGTCGTTTGTCACGTAAACTCGAACCCAACGCATGCACTGGACATGGGCACGACCCTGTGATAACCTCCATCGGCACAACGCATAGCCAGGAACATTCACTTAGGAAGAAGGAGAGTGCCGTGACCATGGACGAGGAAACGGGCTTGGAAACTGCCGCGGCGGCGCTGCCTGACAAACGGGTCCGGTTCTGGAACCGAATCGGTATTGTCTCCACGGGCATGCTCTCGTTCAGTGTGGCCGTCGTCCCGTTGCGGCTTATCCAGATTGCCGTCCACCACGGCAAGTACGAATCCGGGCTCTTCACCAAGTGTCTGGGCATGGCGGCCTTGACATCATTTGTCATAGGCACCTTTCTGGGAGACCTGTGGGTGCTTAATGCGCTGGTGCGCGGACAAAGCCGGGGACACGCCGATAGGGCCGCAAGAAGAATGAATCCTGTAGCCTCCATGCTTCTTACCTGCAGACTGCGTTCCGTGGCAACCGGCAGCATGGCAAAGGACATACTGTCCGCCAAAGCTTTCCTGATGCTGTTTGCCACAATCATCTCAATCTTTCTATTGGCTGTGTTGTGGACGTACAAATAGAGAAGAAGGGGAGTACGGAATCATGAAACCGCATGGTTTATTCCGAAGCTGCGCGGTGTCTGTGCTTTTGTTCTTGTCACTTGGCTGTGCCGTTCAAACGCGCGAGTCCGGCATGTCCGTGGCGGGTCCCGCCAAACGGGTGGACCTCAGGGACGAAATCCACCGAAGGGGCATTGAAATCAGGGATCAGGGAGCTTCCCGGCCGACCTGCTCCGTGTTCGCCATGACCTTTCTTCTCGAATGGGCATACACGGGGCCGAAAGGCGCTCCGCTTCTGCGCGGGCACAGGTGGAATGACCTTTCCGAGGAGTATCTCAACCACATGGCCAATGTGGCCACGGGAAGAACGGACGACGGCGATTTCTTTGAGAACATTGATCGTGGCTTCAGACAGTATGGCATGGTTCCTGAAAACGCCCTGCCGTACGATAGAGACAGGGTCTACGATGTTTCAGAGATGTCGATTCCACCGTCCCTGGTCGAGGAGGGAAAGCGGTTCTTGAAGGATATGCCTTCCGTCAAGGGCCGGTTCATAAAGGAATGGTCAAAAACGAACCCCGGCCTCACGGACGCGCAGTTTGATGAAATCCTCAACTGCCTGCGGCGCGCCAGTCCCGTCGCGATCGGAAGAGATCACTCCATGGTTGCGGTAGGATTCGAGCAGGACAAGTCACAGCCCGGGGGAGGTCGGTTCATCCTCAGGGACAGCCGGGGCAAGACCTCGGGCGATCAGGGCTACCGCATGGAGTCGTTCGAGAGCCTGAAAAGAACGACCTTTGACGCGTTCGTCTACGAGAGGAAAAGTCGGCAATAATCCTGCGTCCCTATGGAAGTACTTCGGGGACACCTTACTTGACTCCGCCATCACATCAGCGCCGCCTCGTGAACCCGGTTCATGCCTCGGCTTGACCAGCAGTTAACGTGCATAATGTGGGGCAGACAATTCTGTCTGCCCACTTGCCGTCCTGGCCTGCTTCACCCTTCACCCTTCACCCTTCACCCTTCACCTTTTGATCACTTCCCGCCCTGCTCCAGCGTCCTCAGCGCCTCAAGAGTCTCGGTGCGCGCCGCGTCGGCGCGGGGCGGCATGGGGGAGTGTTCCCATCGGAGCCGACCGATTTCGGGCAGTACGGCGCAGACCCGGTCGGGCAGTTCCTTGAACATCTCCTTGATGTCCTCACGATCGTCGGGGTCACCTTTGCGGTCCTTTATAGCCTTGTCCAGCATGACGAGGTACTCGTAATCCTCGACGCCTTCGCGCATGGCTTCCAGGTGCTTGCCGGCGACCACGGTTTCGGCGTCGATGAACAGCGGCGTGTAGGCGGCGCGCGGCAGGGGATACTCGTTCCACGACGAAGCGCCCGCCCCGTCGGCAAAGGCCCAGAAATAGGTCGACACCGCCCCGTAGCGCCAGCAGTCCCATGCCTGCAGGCGGCAGTAGGTGTAGGGGTCAAGCAGGCGCATGGGCCCGTTGCACGAGTAGAACTCGAGCACCTTGCCCTTGGCGCGCTGTTCGGCGAAGAGTCTGCGGTAGTCCTCACCACCCTCGGTGAACAACTTGCGGTTGGGACAGAGCACGTCGCATTCCGCAATCATTTCCGGCATGGCCTTGGCCATGTCCCGGTAGGTGGGGTCTTCCCACACGCGGATGTCCGTGCCGGAGGCGTGGATGGCCTTCGCCCACGCTGTGATGATAACGTCCATTTTGTTATCGTAGGGTTCGTCCACCAGCAGCACCATCAACTGTTTCGGGTCGAGGCCCACATTGCGCATGTACCCGTCCCAGAACTGCGCCCACGCGCCCACGGCGCGCTCGAACCCGGGGGTGTCCATGGGCAGCGTGCCTATCTTGTCGCCCACGGAAACGAACACGCAGTAGCGGCGCGCATCGGGCCAGAGCTGCCGCCATGCGTCAAAGTTGGCCGTGTCGGGCGGGGCGGTCATCGCGCCTGAGGCATCGAACTCTCCGTAGGGCATTGCGGTGGACACGGCCCAAGGGGAGTCGACAAAGTATTCGCGCAGCATCTTTACCAGTGCGCCGCGGTTCTTTTCGGTCGCCTCGTAGAACTTGGGCATGTTCGTGTAGTCCCACCCGCCCATGTGCAACGTGGGCCGGTCGGGAAAGCGGAACGGGTACACGTGCAGGGTGAACGGAAGCGGCTGGCCACCCACCTTCATCTGGATGTCGTAGGTGCCGGGCTTCAGTTCTTTCGAGTTCACCGTCAGCCATATCTGCTGGACCAGTCCGGGCACCATGCGCGGGTAAAAGCTTCCTTCAAAGCCCTTTACGGGCAACAGCGCCGCCGCCACCGGATCGCCCGTGCGCGTGTCGGTCCACGCCGCGCTCCGCATCTGGATACACGGCGCCGACAGTCCGTCGGGCAGACCGGCAAAGTCGATGGCCATTTCCGCGTCTGTCGCGCAGGCCATATTGAAGGCCACCGAGCGGGTCTCGTTCTGCATCATGTCGAGACGCAGGCAGGACGCGCCGGCACCGGCCGGACCAGGCATTGCGGGGCACAGTTCCATCGGATAGTAAGGATCCGCCGCCCAGACGATGGGGTCGTTAAGCCCCTTTTCCTTCCAGACTTTTGCCAGCGCGGCAAATACCTTCGCATGGGTCGGATTCAGCGGCAGGATGGTCTTGAAGTCGGGGCCGTATTCGTTGGGCAGCGTGTCCATTTCGCCCGCCGCCGCGTCGAGTTCGGCGTATATCGGTTGACGCTCGTCTTCATCCAGACTGTCCCCCGCCTTGCGCACCGCCGCGATGTCGGCGGTGATGCGGCGCTTCACACCGTTGTGCGTGAGCAGGCGGTTCACGTGCCCGCGCACGTCGGCCACACCCGTGCCGGGCAGGGATTCAGTTACCCACGCATCGTCGCCCTTGTAGATTTCGATTTCGTCGCAGAAGATGAACGCGTCGCCAAAGACCACCAGCGCCACCTTGCGGCCGTGCGTATGCAGCGCGTCGGTCGTGAAATGGTGATTGGCGTAGCCCGCCGCGGGCGGCGCGGCCTTTTTCGCGCTGAGTGTGACCAGGTCGCCCGCGTCATGGAACAGGCCGTCCTCGCCGGCAACGAGGATTGCGATGGATTTGGGCCAGGTGACGCCCGCCACGCCCGCCGCCGTGCTGAAAGACATCCCTGAGATGGGCTTGTCCGCCCCCAAGTCGAGCGTAATGATGACGGTGCCGCAGCCGCTCCAGCCCACCGTGCCCGGCTGGGTCCAGAAATGGCCCTGCACATACTGCCCGTCCGTGAGCTGTTTCACATTGTCCGCATCGGTACAGTGCGCGTAGTTTGGCGCGGGGTTGAAGGTGCAGGCCGCGCCCAAGGCGATGTTCTCCGGCGCTTGGGCAGGGGCCATGCCCGCCAAGGCAACCGCCATTAACAATGCAAGAACGCAAGCGGAATTTGGACGCATAACGCTTCTCCCGTGAGTGGATTTATATACGCCATTATACCGTTTTGCGATCGCGGAACCATTCCCTCGGCGGGCAGCTTACGCTTTGCCCGTCGGCAGATAGGTGGATGCGCCTGTGGCGTCCTTCTTGAGCTGGAATGCGTCCACGAGTTGGCCGTCTATGCTGCGGCTCTTGTAGGACAGCGTGTCCCCGTCCACATCAATGACCTGGAACAACTGCTTCTCGCTGGCGGTTGCGGCCATGAGGGATTCGAACTTGGGCTTGAAGGGATACATCTTGGGGCCGCATACGGAAACGATGTAGATGGTTCCCGGCGCGGCGGGGTCGACTATCTGGTCTCCCGCCAGTTTGTGGGTGCGGCCGTAGCTGTGGTCGTGTCCCTGGAGCACGAGGTCCACCTTGTACTTGTCATACAGGGGGCGTACCAGGCTGCGCAGGCCGGCGTTGTCGCGGCCCTTGCTGGTCGAGTAGATGGGATGGTGGTGGGTCACCACGGTCCAGCGGTTCGGGTTGTTCGCCAGCACTTCCTCGAGCCAGGCGAGTTGCGCGTCCCACGCCTGCTTGTGTGCGGCATTGGTCGGGGCGTCGTCGTCAAACACATTGGAGTTGATCGAAATGACGCGAAGGCCCTGGCAGTCTGCATAGTAGGCTTCACCGTTGAGTATCTGGGCGTTCTTCGGGCCGTTTGCGGGGAGATGGAAATGGGCGTGATAGGCCGGCGCGGCAGTGTAGGGGGCTTCCGGCTCGGGAGCCTTTTCGGGGCGTTTGGTGTCATGGTTGCCCGGCGTGGGCAGGCACGGTACCGTGGCGGCAATGAAACTGAAGGCGTCGGAGAATTCACCCCACAGGTTGTCATCGTGACCGCGGTTGACCAAGTCCCCGGCGCAGACCATGAAGCGGGCGTCGGGGGCGTGACGGAAGGCGGTACGCACGGCCCGGGAACATTGGGCGCGAATGTCGGTCTGCACATCGCCGAAGTAGAGGAATGAGAAAGGCTTGGGCTTGTCGAGCGCGGTCTGGAAGGTGTTCCACTCGCTCCAGGACCTGCCGTCGCCGACGCGGAAACAGTACTGCGTATCGGCGGTGAGGTTGGCGAAGGTGAGGCTGTATTGATAGGTGGTTTCGCCGGACTCCGTCTCAAAGGTGAACGGTTCGGCCGGAAAGCTCTGGGCCGCCGCGTCAAAGCCCGGCCCTGCTGTCAGGGGCGCGATTTGTCCCTGCGGAGACTGGAGCGGACCGGCGGCGCGCCATGTGGCGCTCACGGCGTGGGCCATGTCCGCGCTGCAGGTGAGGGTGACGCGCTGGGGAAGGCCGGTTTTGACGGCTTTATCAACAGCAGCGGTCGCAACGGGGGCTGCGGCGGGGCTGGCGGCCACGGCGCGCAGCGGGGAGAAGAGTGTGGCACCCAGCAGGGCCGAAGAGGCAAGGAAACCGCGTCGGGACGGCATGGCGGGGGCGGCGTGCGGTGTTCCGGAAGTAGTTTCGGACGCAGTGTTCTTCATTCCATATCCTTTCGCATGTCTTTCGCAGGGTGGTGCACAGGAAGACGCGGCAGGCGTACCGTGCGTGGTCTTCGGGGAGGAAGACATCATTCTACTGGGTACACTGACGCGCGTTGAAGTGGGCTGGTTTCACCACGCCCTGCCTTTCTTCACTCTTGGAACGGTGGATTGGAGAGAATATAATGCCGGGAAGGGCAGAACCAATTCCCAAAACGGGCAGTCAATAGTTGCGTTCCCGGTTAAACCGGGTCGGAGAGAAACATCATGTGGAGCATAGCCTGCGTCATTGCCTGCCTGTCCGTGGGAACGGCGCACACGAACTTTCCCGGTGCGGAATGGCAACAGCGTGCCCCCGAGCGGCTTGGCATGGACGCCGCCGCGCTCGACAAGGTGGTCGAGAAACTCGGCGGGCGGGGCTGCATCGTCAGGGACGGTTATGTGGTCAAGACTTGGGGTGACCAGACAGAAGTGGGTGACTGGTTCTCCTCCGCCAAGCCCGTGTTGAGCACACTGCTGTTCTTTGCCATGCAGGAGGGACTTGTCGATAGCGTCGACCAACCCATCCGGGAGTTCGGCTGGCCCCTGCGGGGCAAGGATGAGGGCATCACCTTCCGCCACCTGGGTGCGATGACCAGCGGTTACATGCGCCCCGAAGGACCCGGTGAGGCTTGGGCATACAATGACTTTGCCATTCAGCTCTACCAGATGACCCTGTTCGACAAGGTGTTTAAGGGCGACGCCAAGGCCGTCGCCGAAGATTCGCACCGGTTGGGCGCACTGCAACTTCAGGACGGCCTTAAATTCAACAAGAAGCGTCGCATTTCCGCATCGCCCCGCGACTTTGCACGCATCTGCTGGTTTTGGCTTAACCGCGGCAAATGGGGGAGTAAACAGGTGCTCGCCAAGCGCTATTTCGATGAATTCCAGCGCCCGCAGGTGCCCCCCGGTCTGCCAATTACGCAGGACACAGACTTGGATGACTATCTGGGCATTGGCTCCTACGGCGGCACCTCAAACCATTTCTCCGACATGGGCCCTGGCGTGTACGGGTTCAACTGGTGGTTCAACGCCGTCGGCGGCAACCACCCGGACAGCCCCGTCTGGCCGGATGCACCGTCGGACCTCTACATGTCTTTGGGCGCCCACGGCAACAGTTCGGTTATTATTCCGTCACTGAGGCTGGTGCTGGTCTGCGCCGAAGGCGAATGGAGTTCGCATGAGCCGGGCAACCCCGCATCGCCGATGAACAAACTGCTCAAGACGCTCGCCGAGGCCGCCGGATGGCGGCGCGGCCCTTCAATGACCGCCGGCGGTGCCCTGCACAGGCACTGATTACCGCCAAGAACTCTGATGAAAGGTTGGATGATGAAAGTCTGGATGCCCCTGTTTCTGGTCCTGGCCGCGACGGTGGCGGGTGCGGCGGATGTGCCTGTGTTTGAAGACCATTTCGCCGCGATGCCTTCGGGCATCGTTATGGGTGTGGTCGGCGCCGCGGCGGAATACCACTATCTGCCCGCCTGCGCGCCCGTGCAGGGGTGGGCCGTGTCGACCTATCGATCCGACGCCGGTTCGCAGTGCGCGTGGCGCATCGTGGACGACGGGGACCGGCGTGCCGCGGCCATGGTTTACAAGAACAAGGCCAAGGACATGCACCCCATGCTGGTCGCGGGCGACCCGCTCTGGCAGGACTACACGCTTCGGGCAAGCTTCGTACAGGACCAGAACGCTGGATGGTGCGGCGTGGTCTTTCGCTGCCGCAATGACCGAAGCTACTGTTTCTTCGGTATCGACGGAACCAAGGCGGTGCTGCGCCGTGTGAACCAGGGCAAAGCGTTTCGCGAACTGAACATCGACACGCTGGCCGCGGCGGATTGCGCAAGCAAGACCGGCCAATACCGTGAGGCGGTGGTGACGGTGACAGGCGAGCAACTCCACGCCGAACTGGTCGGTGGTCCCGTGTTGGAGGCGAAAGACTCCACTTTTGACGCGGGCGGCGTTGGACTGCTGGCTGACCAGTCCTCGCGCTTCACGAGTGTAACGGTAACAATGACGGAAGAAGCCAAGGAGAAGTTCGACACCGCCGTGTCGCAGCGCGACACAGAGTTGCGCGAGTTGCAGGCCAAGAACCCGAAGCCCGTAGTTTGGCGCAAGTTCAATATCGACGGATACGGCGTGGGCCGTAACCTGCGCTTCGGCGATCTCGATGGTGACGGGCAGTTGGACATCCTCTTCGGCCAGGTGGAGCACCACGGTCCCAGGGACGCCAACAGCGAGGTGAGCTGCCTGACCGCGGTGACCTTTGACGGGAAGGAATTGTGGCAAATCGGCGAGCAGGACTCATGGAAGGAAACGCTCACCAACGATGTGGCGTTCCAGATTCACGATCTCGACGGCGACGGTCGCAACGAGGTGGTCTACTGTATGAACCAGGAGATTGTCGTGGCCGAGGGCGCCACTGGCAAGATCCTCCGCAAGGCACCCACGCCCGAGTCGCCCAAGGATTCCAAGAAGGGCTACAACAAGTATCCCCGCATTCTCGGCGACAGTATGTTCTTTTGCGACACGCGCGGCACCGGCCGTGCCGCCGACATCGTGGTCAAGGACCGCTACACCCATTTCTGGGTGCTGGACGACCAGTTGAAGCCGCTCTGGGACGCCGCGTGCAACACGGGACACTACCCCTACGCCATGGACGTGGACGGCGACGGCAAGGATGAAGTCGCCATCGGCTACTCGCTCTACGACCATGACGGCAAGCTGCTGTGGACGCTCGACAAGGAACTTCAGGACCACTGCGACGGCGTGGCCGTGGTCAAGACCCATGCGGACGATGTCCAACCCCGGCTGCTCATTGCCGGCAGCGACGAGGGCATGCTGCAAATCGACCTGCAGGGAAAAATCATGTCCCACCTGTTTCTCGGCCACGTGCAGAATCCGGGCACGGCCGATTTTCGGCCCGACCTTCCGGGCCTAGAAACGGTAACGGTAAACTTCTGGGGTAACCAGGGCATCATTCACATTTTTGACGCTGAAGGGAAAGTGCTGACGGACTTCGAACCCTTCCAGCACGGAAGTCTTTGCCAGCCGGTCAACTGGACCGGCCAACCGGGCGAACTGGTCGCGCTCTCCGTCAATCCGGACGACGGCGGCCTGTGGGACGGCTGGGGGAGG
>CAIJOU010000954.1 GCA_903822375.1 Candidatus Hydrogenedentota bacterium | reverse complement strand
CTTCCCCTTGCCGCCCCAAGAAACCAAAAGGCGTGGACGCTTCTGAATAGTACTGAATCAAATGAAGGGCGGTTGTTTCCGTGCCAAGCCGATTAAGAATCTTGCCTGGGGTTATGCTGTTTCATGCTTTCGGTGCTTTGAGTTTGGCATGGTCCCGCTTTCCGGGGCGTTGCCCCGGGCTCTTTTCTTCAGCGCCTTCGGCGCAGAATGAAATGGCCGCTGACGTCCGGGAGGCTCTCTACCCGCACGCGCAATAACGCAGTCGCCCCGGTCCTCGGGCCCGAAGGGCCAAAACATGTCAGCCCGGGGCAACGCCCCGGGTAATGGCCAGCCCCCAATCCCCACACCCGCCCTGAAAGGCCAGGCATCTCCACGTCGCCATACCAGTCCGGCCGGAGTGCCCCCGCACCGGACGTTCGCCGTCAGTCGTCAGCAAACCGCTCTTTGAATATCGATTGTTCGGCAGTGGGCACGGCAGTTCGACGCTCGCCGATGCAGAAGAAATGCTCTGAACCCCTCGCACGTTTCAATCGCCCGCACCCGGACTGCCGACTGCCGCGTGAATAGGGACCAAGCGCAACCGCGATGGCACTATTCAACGTCCAGCGCTTCCCGCACCTTGGCGGCAAGGTCCCGCAGGGAGAAAGGCTTCTGGATGAAATGCACCCCTTCATCCACCACACCCTGGTGGGCAATTATGTCCGCCGTGTATCCGGACATATACAGACACTTGAGTCTCGGACTCAGGGATAGTAAACGTTTGGCCAAATCACGGCCGTTCATTTCCGGCATGACCACATCGGTCATCAGCAAGCAGATCCCTCCGCGGTGCTCACTGGCAAGGCGCATGGCCTCGTCCGGAGTATTTGCCGCAAGCACAGTATAGCCCTGGCGTTCCAGGACAGTGGTGGCCAGTTTGAGGAAACTCGGCTCATCCTCCACCAGCAGTATGGTCTCGTGGCCGCCTATGACCGGTTCAGCCGCGGATTCCGTCCGGGCCTGCGCTGTGTCGCCCACATGCCGCGGCAGATAGATCCTGAACACCGTTCCCTGTCCCACCTCACTGTTGACGTCGATGAAGCCGTCGTTTTGCTTCACCGCGCCGTATACAGTTGCCAGGCCGAGGCCGGTGCCCTCGCCAACACCCTTGGTGGTGAAGAAAGGTTCAAAAATGCTGGCCAGTGTTTCCTCATCCATGCCCTTGCCGTCGTCACTCACGGTGAGCAGCACGTATTCTCCAGGTTCAAAGCCCACTCGGCTGGCGCAGTACTGCCTGTCAACAGTGCGGTTCTCCATCCCGATGGTTATCTTGCCGGTGTTGACGATGGCGTCCCGGGCGTTCACGCACAGGTTTGCCAGTATCTGGTCGATTTGGGACGGGTCCACGCGGACCGGCCACAAATCCTTCCCCACGTGCCAGTTGAGTTGGATATTCTCGCCAATCAGCCGCTGCAGCATCTTGACCAGGCCCGCCACGGTGTCGTTCAGGTCCAGCACTTTGGGCGTGACCGTCTGTCTGCGGGCAAAGGCCAGCAGTTGGCGGGTCAGGTCTGCGGAACGCTCGGCTGCCTTGCGGATTTCCTTCAGGTCGGCGTGGATCGGTTGGGACGGGTCCACCTGATTGAGTGCCATGTCGGTGAAGCCGAGGATGACGCCCAGCATGTTGTTGAAGTCGTGCGCCACGCCGCCCGCCAACCGGCCCACCGATTCCATCTTCTGGGCCTGATAGAGCTGGGTTTCGAGATGGACCTTGTCCATCTCCGCCCGTATGCGCTCAGTGACGTCGCTTCCGACGCACAGAACCTCGGTGAACTCGCCCGCCGCGTTGGTAAGGGGCTTGTTGGCCCAGGCTATCCATACTCTTGTTCCGTCACGACGCATGTTCTCATTTTCGTTCACCGCGTAGCGTTCCGGGTGGAGGCTGATATCCAGTATCATGGCCCGAAGGTCCCGCCCGGCGGAATCGGTCTCCGGAACAATGGTTCCCACCACGTTCCGGCCGAGAATCTCTTCCGGCGTGTAGCCAAAGAAACGGAGGGCAAATTCGTTGAAGAAGGTGACCGTGCCCTCTTTGTCCATGCGAAGGATAATGCTGTTGGCATTCTCGACCAGTTCACGATACTTTTCGTCGGCCTGCT
>CAIJOU010000953.1 GCA_903822375.1 Candidatus Hydrogenedentota bacterium | reverse complement strand
TCTCGCGAACAAAGAAGAACTGGAGCCCCTGGGCAAAGGTGACCTTGTCCTTTTTGTCTTTAGCACCCTCGGACCCCATGAGAGCTCCCGCGCCAAAGACCAGCGCGCTGTTGATAAGCCGCTTCACCTCGCGCGGATTGCCGTCGGCAAGCCCAAGGACGGCGCCTTCAAATACCGTCTTTTGCTCAGGGGACAATTCTTTCGTCCACACGGGAATCTCATCAAGCTGTTCGGCCAGATATGCGGACGTCTGCCGTTCGGAGGGTTCCACCGGCACTTCGGCCTGAAACATCTTGGCGAGGTACTGGGCACCCTTTTTCATCTCAAGCCCATGTTTCCTGTAATACTCCCGGACGAGTTGATCAACGACCGTCCGGTCAATACCCACCACGAAGATGAGCTTGTCGATATTGAGATAGAGCTTGAGCGCCTCAAGCACCTCCAGCGTGACATCGGGCAGGCAACGGTCCAGGTCGTCGATGAAGATGACCATGCGCTCTTTGGCGCCGAGGGTCTGCTGCAGCCAGGATTTCAGCGTCGCCTCAAACTCGTTGAGAAACGCCTTTTCAGGGTGGTTTACCTCACGGTACTCGTCGAGGATTTGTTTTATGGCGGAAAGGCTAAGCTCGCCATCAACCGTAGCCGTGCCGTCCGGCGTTTTGACGCCTGCCTTCAGCTTAATATTGGCCAGTGCATGCACGAAACTGCGCCCAAGGAAGGCGCCGAAGCGCTTGGCGGCGTTCGTCACGTCTTTGAACGTCGCGCCGTCCACGTTGATGCTCTTGATGATCACTTCCGAAATCAGACCGCGCCACACGTCCTCCTTGCAATGGTATTTCCACGGATAGAACCAGACGGTCTTTACGGATATCTTGTCGTTCGCCTCGCCCTCTTTGTTCCATATGGCCAGCCTGGCGTCAAGCCAGCGCATGGCGCTGGTCTTGCCCGAGCCCCAGTCACCGTGGATGGCGACGGCCATGGGGAGTTTGGTGTTTGGATGGCGCAGGATGTCGTAGACCGGACCGAGCCGGAAGTCGAGTTCGAAGGTGTCTCGGTGGGCTTCCTCCTGGTCCAGGGGGAGGTCGGACAGAATCGACAACGCGGGCGGCTTAAGCGCGGTCTCATGGTGGCGTTTCTTGCGCGTCTCTCTGTCGCTCATGACGTCTCTCCCTGTGTCGGTGCCTTATGCAGGTAGTCAACCTAGCACAACCGCCGAAAGAACATCAATCATATAGATTGCGCCACCTGAAGTCTTACTCGGCCTACGCTTACTTGTTCGCGGCAATGGACAGCACCGTCCCCGCGATATAGCGTGTGCCGTTGGCCTGGTTGAAGTAGTAGACCGCGAGGTAGCGGCCGTCGGCCATGGGGGTTATCCAGGGGTAGCCGATGTCGCCGCTGCCGCCGTCGTCGCGGAGGACTGTTTCCTTGGCGGTGTCGGTGTTGGTGCATTCGGCGTCGAGTATGCGGGCGCGGATGCCAAAGGGTTCGTGGCGGTAGCCGTAGACCAGCAGCACGCGGCCGTCGGCGAGTGTGGTGGCGCAATGCGGGTGGCCCTGAAATCCGGCGTCCTTCCAGGGCTCGAAGGTCTTGCCGCCGTCTTTGGATCGGGCGATGGCGGTGTGGTCGTTGAAATCGGCGGTGCGCATGAAGGCGATGAGGTCTCCCCCTTTGGTCTCATAGAGCGAGGTCTCGTTGAAGGTAATCTTTTCGTCTTGTGCGATGGGGCAGCGGTATTCCCAAGTGAGTCCGCCGTCCTTGGAGGCCATGAGATGGACCCCGGTAATGCGCGGCTGCACCTGCGACTGCGATGCGACCGCCCAGAACAGCGTGCCGTCGCGGCCCTGCCACATGGCGCCGCGGTTGTAGGCGGGGCAGGGTTCTTTGAAGACATCCGTGGTCACGCTTACGGGCACGGGCGGCGGAATGATGGGGCCTTTCCAGATCTGGCCGCCGTCGGTGGAACGGACGAGGTAACCGCCCATGAACACGAAGTCGCCGTGGCGCAGCGTTTCGGGGTATCTCGAGGCCGCATCACCGCGCAGCAGCGCCCAGCCATAGCTGCTGCACACAATGCTCCCGTCGCGCAGCTGGGTCATGCAGGGGTCCTGCGAGCCGCCGAAGGGATGGGCGAACATGAGTTCGGGTTCGGTGGTCCAGGTGGCGGCATTGTCCTTGGAGCGGACCAGCACAAGGTAGCTGTTGGGGTCGGTGTGGTTGCTGCCCGGCTCGCCGAAGATGCGGCGTTCCGGCGCGCGCCGGAAGGCCACGATGAGTTCGCCGTCGGGTCTGCACACCACGGAGGGAAAGGAACTGAAGAAGCGGTCGTCTTTGTAGATGACAACATCTTTTTCCTTCACCAGGTCCTGCGCGCCCGCCCAGAACGCCTGAAAAAGAGCCCCAGCCAGTACAGCGGCACAAAGTGCATAGAATCTCATTTCCGTCTCCTTGATTCTCGCGCGCGCGGGATCTGCCGTTCATGCGGCTCAGGCCGCTTGAACGCCCCTTCTCTACTCGGTCGTCTTTCCCAGCCGACGCACACCCTCGGTGAACGGCGTGGCGCGGTTCTGCCGTTCCAACTGGACATTGTCCAGAAAGATGCGGCAACGCCCGTCCGATGCCTGGAAAGCAAAACCCACCATGGGACTGGCGATCTCGCCCACCGTGTGTTGACCGGGAATGACGGGAAACTCATAGCGCCTCCATGTGGCGGTCAGCGGCAGTGTGCACAGCACGTTGGCCAACTCCGTGTTGCCCACCGACAGGCCCAGCGCACCGCGCGGTTTCAATTCATATCCCGGGTCCTCGCAACGCGCCTCAAAGGACAGTGTGTAGGTCTCGCCGACGCGCATGCGGATGTCGTCGTTCCTGCCGTCGGCGTCGCGCACCGCGTGAATCCAGACGGGCCGGAACGGGGCGCCCGCCACCGCATCCACCCGCAAAGCCCGTTTGCCCAACCGCGCCAGTTCCGGATCTTCCAGCGCCGCGTTTTGCGACGCTGGAGCGCTTTTCGTCGCAGCCTCGAACCCGCCGTCCTCAAGCAGATTCACCGTATCCCTCCCAATGGCCCACAGCCCCACACCCTGCGTCACAATCTGGGGCTGCGCCCCCATGTTGAGCAGGGCCGTGCGCTCCTCCTCCTTCAGCTTTGCCGCGGGTTCGGTGACTATCCAGAAGCTGCTTTCTTTGGCGAATTGCAATTGCTCGGCCAACCCCGCCAGGTTCGACGGGCTGAACCACCGCAGGCTCGCGGTCAGGTCGCGCCTGCCGCCTCTCTCATCGTTGAACAGGAACTGCAGTGTGTTGGACGGACGAAATCCAAAGTGCTCTTTCTGCACCGCCAGAATATCGCCATAGCCGGCCCGATGTGCAATCAGGTCCGCCCGATCCCGGATGTATTCCGAACCGCCGCCCATTTGTGTGTTCATCGTTTGCGCCAGCGGTTCGATTCGGAACACCGCGAACAAAGCGATCACCAGCACAAAGGCAAGCGTCCTGAGCCCGTTCCGCCGCGTGCCCGGGGTGCCCGCAACGGCCTGTCCGCCGGCGGCCAGCAACACCGCCAGACTCACAATCTGAATGACAAAATAGCGGTCATACACGGGATATTTGACCGTCCTGAAGAGCAGGGGCACATGGCAAGCCAAAGGGGCCGCGCAAAGAAGCAGCAGTCGGCGATCGCGAAAGGCAAGGAACACAACGCCCAACCCGGCAAGGATGAGGTAGCCCGCAGTTTCGGCCCACCCCGTCGCACCCAGATAACTGCCCGTGACGAAATTCGCCCATCGGGCGGAATTCAACTGATACTGTTTGCGCACTTTGTCAGAGGCGTCCTCCTGGCCGGCCGCTTTCGGGTCGGGCGCATGCACGGAGGAAAGAGACTGCCGCACCATGTCGGTCCCGCCCACCGCAAGCGATGGCAGGGCCGCCGCCGCAACGCCCGCCAGGCACAGCGACGCCAACAGGGCGACGCGAAACACGCGCCGGACAGGGGTTACGGCGCGGTCACAAAACTGCATCCCGGCCAAAGCCAGGCATACCATGGCCAGCGGCGGCAAGAAGGAAAGATGGTTAAATGTGCCCAATAGAACAACGGCAAAGAAGAGTGCAAGGTTGGCTGCGGAGAACTTGTCCAGCAGGCGGCGGGCCACGATGACAAGCAGCATGCCGGAAAGAATGACGAAGGCATAATACCGCGCCTCGCGGCTGTACTTGACGTGCATGGGCAGCGTTGCCAAAAAGAGCGCGCCCGTCACTGCCGCGGCCAACCCGAACCTTCGCCTCATAAAGGCAAACAAGAACCCGATGCCCGCAAGCCCGAAAAGGAGATGGGGCAGCCGCGCCACCAGTTCATCGGCGACCACAGGGGAGCGAAAGGTTTCCACCGCCAGTTTGGTCACCAGCGGCATGAAACAGGTGAGGTGTTCCGTATCTTGGACCGAGCCGCGCAGCACCTCCACCCAGGGTTTTTCGGCCCAATTCAGTGAGTACACCTCATCGAGCCACGGCGCGGCCCCGAGCCCCGGAAGCCGAAGCGCAACGGCCAGGAGCAATATGCCCCAGAAAATGGCATACTGTCGACATCCGCCCTCTTTGCATCCGGACGCGTCTGGTTCGTTATCAACGGACATCACCATCCCTTTCCGTGGGTTCGCAGTCACTTTCTCCCGGGTCGTCACAAACAAGATACGTCATCCTGCCGGGCGGTCACAAACCGGGCAAGCCGCCGCCTGCCTGTGGCGGCATTGCATACGCGCATGCAACATTCCCGACCGCCTTGCGGCGGCCACCATCCAAAAGCGCTTGCCCGGTCCACACGAAGCATGGCGGAAACGGAGAGAAGGCGTGATTATCCTTGACACCCGTCGCGCGGCCGCGTATCTTTTCGCAGGATTCGTTGCGGCCCCGAAAGGATTTTCCCATCGCGAAAGGAGACCGGCTCATGCGTGAAGCCGCCCCCCCGGCCGCTCCGCTGATTTCCGTGGAGCACCTGTTCAAGAGCTATGACGGCCCCCCCGTCCTCAGGGACATCAACCTCACCATCGCGGAGGGGGACCTGGTGTCCATCATCGGGCCTTCGGGCTGCGGCAAGTCCACGCTGCTGCGCTGTCTGAACTGTCTCGAGATGCTGGACTCCGGACGCATTGCCGTGGCGGGGGTGACGCTGGAACGCGCCAGCAGGCGCGAGCACACCAATCACGCCTTCCACGAACGGGCCCACAGGTTGCGCAGCGAGGTGGGCATGGTCTTCCAGTCACTGAACCTGTTTCCGCACAAGACCATCCAGGAAAACATCATGCTGGCGCCGATGATCGTGAAGAGGGAGACGCGCGAGGCCGCAAGAGACAACGCCCTGCACCTGCTTGAAAAGGTCGGCCTCCTCAAGCACAGGGACCGTTACCCCCACCACCTGTCCGGCGGGCAGCAGCAGCGCGCCGCCATTGCGCGCGCACTGGCCATGAACCCCAGGGTGATGCTTTACGACGAACCCACCTCGGCGCTTGATCCGGAACTGGTCGACGAGGTGCTGGAGGTGATGCGCGGCCTTGACCGGGACGGGATGACCCAGGTCATCGTGACGCACGAAATGCGCTTTGCGCGCAACGCCTCGGACTACATCATCTACATGGAACACGGCGAAATCGTTGAGATTTCGGATGAAGACGAAATCTTCATGAAACCCAGGGACGAGCGGACACGGCGCTTTTTGGGCCAATACGTGGGGCGCGACATCCAATGACCAACACATTCGCCCACCGACCAGCGATGTTGGTTTCCCTGCTTGTCCTGGCTTGCTGCGCAGGACCAGTCCCCGCAAGGGCGCAGGGCCGGGACGCCCAACGTCACAATGAAGAGCCCACGAAAGCAAACCCGGCCCCCGCGGAAGCGGGGACGCTGCGCTACGGCACAGACCTTGAAGGTGGGCTCCCGTACATGTTCGAAGACTGGCGCAGCCCGGGCCGTTTGATCGGCTTTGAAGTGGAGGTGATCGAGGCAATTGCCCAGGAAATCGGCCGAAAGCCCGTAATGGTTCAGAACGACTGGGACAAGCTGATTCCCGGCCTTTCGAGGGATCTCTATGACATGGCCACCGAGGGCCAGGAGATTACGCCCGAGCACGAAGAGGCCGTGCTGTTCTCCGTGCCGTACTGCGTCACGGGCCTCCAGTTGTGCGTGCGCAAAAACGAGTTTCTGATTAACACCGTTGCGGACTGCAGGGGCAAAGTGGTGGGCACGCTCAAGGAATCGAGTGCCTTTCACCTGCTGAATTTACTGGGCGTTGCGGACATCCGCGCCTATCCGACCGAGGTGAACGGATTTGACGACCTGATCAACGGACGGCTCGACGCCGTGCTGTTTGACGCACCGGTCGCGCTGTACTACGGCGGACCGCGGCCCGAGGTCAAGTTCATCAAGCCGGAGATCAGCCGCATCGCCTACGGCTTTGCCTTCTCGAAGGAAAAGAAGGAACTTCTGGACCAGGTCAACGCGGTCCTGATGAAGATGCGCCAAAACGGCGAGCTGCGCAGAATCCTCGAGCGCTGGAATCTCTGGAACCAAGCCACAGCCAACGAGTTTCAGGATTTCGGCGCCTCCGCCACCGAACCCGTCATGTACGACGAATGGGTAAAGCACATCCAGCCCAAGTCGGGTTTGGAACAACGGGTGAAACGCTACATCGGCTTTCTGCCGCTCCTCGGCAAGGGTGCCCTGCTGACGCTGGAAGTGTCCATTCTGGCCATGCTGCTGGCCGTGGCGCTTGGCTTCCTCCTTGCCACCCTCCGCGTGTACGCCCCTTTTCCGCTCGGCATCCTGGCCACTGTCTACATTGAGGTCGTCCGCGGCACACCCGTGCTGATTCAGCTGTTCTTCATCTTCTACGGCCTTCCCGCTCTTGGCATACGCTTTTCGCCGTTCTGGGCGGGCGTTGTGGGGCTGGGTCTCAACTACGCGGCCTACGAGGCGGAGAACTACCGCGCCGGATTCCTAGCCGTGCCCCACTCGCAGATGGAGGCGGCACTGGGCCTTGCCATGACGCGGGGTCAGGCGATCCGGCATGTCATCGCACCGCAGGCGTTTCGCGTGGTGCTGCCGCCGGTGACCAACGATTTCATCTCTCTGTTGAAGGATTCGTCGCTGGTCTCCGTGATCACGATGGTCGAACTGACCAAGACCTACAGCATGCTTGCGACGACCTATTACGACTACTTCGGCACCGGCATCCTGGTGGCCGCCATGTACCTGCTGATCGGCCTTCCCTTCGTGCGGCTCGCGCGGTGGACCGAGCGTCGGCTGGCCATCGCGCAACCGCAGCAGCGAAGGTAATCAGCAGCGGCGCCGGGGCGCCGTGCCCGCTTTGCGGCGCAGTTTCAGCGCCCGCCTTGCCGTGGCGCCGGGCTATTTCTTCTTCTGCACCGTGATGGTCAGCACGCCCTTGTCGTAATGGGTCTTCATGCTGCCATCCACCACCGGTTTGGGCAGGGTCATGGTGCGTTCATACCGGCCCATGTGACGCTCCGTGCGCAGCATGGTGCCGGGTGCCTTTCCGGAAGAGACCTCGCCGTTCCGCTCCGCGCGGATGGTCAACTGCTGCCCTTCGAGGGATACGTCTATCTTCGACTCATCCGCCCCGGGAAGGTCCACACGCATCTGGTACTCGTTGTCGTTCTCGGTCATGTCCATGGTGGGCGTCGCGGCGAAACCGTTCATCAGCGGACTGAACTGGGGACTCGCCCCCATGCGCCCAAATGCGTTGTTGAACATCGCGTCCATGCGGTCCTGCATTTGGCGCATTTCCTGGAAGGGGTCCCACTGTCCGGGGCTGAACGGAGTCATTGGGTCCGCCTGCACCTGCGCGGTGCCGCCCGGCTTGGCGGGGGCTGGCGGGTTCATCAAATGCCATCCGCCGGGACTGGTCGCGGCGGCCTCAGTCACCGACGGGGGCGTTCCGCCGCCGTGCCTGAGGGCCAAGTACGCTATGGCGGCGGTTTGTGCCGCCATTCCCACTATCATCGCCAGCACCAGCGCTGTAAACCATCTGGTCTTCTTGTTTGTTGTCACATCTTCCATCGTTCGCTCCTCCATCGAACGGGCCTGTCCGAACGTCGGGGCCCGTCCGGCTGTCTGTTGTTTCTCCATAAAAAAACGAGGAGTGAACGGGCTCTTTGGGACAGGAGGAGGGTACGGGAGACGGCGGATCACCCGCCCTTGCGGGCGCGGAGAATGTAGAAAGTCTTCGGGCCGCTGAGCACAAGACTAATTCTTCCCTCGCCGTCAAGATCACCGCGCAGTTCGACCCGCTGGACGGGTCCGGGGAATTGTATTACCTGGAGGGGGTCGGGCCGGATGCCCGAGGGAACGGACACCCAGACGGCCAGTTTGTCGGGCGCGGTGGCGCAGAGCAGGTCGGTGCGGTCATTGCCGTTGAATTCGTCCAGAACCAGATGGCGTACGGGCGGGCTGCCCGGGTCGGCCAGAAACCAGGCCACGGGCACCTGCAACGGGATGACCGCAAAGGGAACGGGGGAATAGCGGCCCGAAGCGGGGTCGAACAAATGCACGGTGAGCCGGACGGACCAGTATCCCTCCGTCAGTGCCCGGCTTATGGCGCCCACCGTGGGCACCGGGGCGGCGGCGTTCCATAACAGCAGGTCGGCATAGCCGTCTCCGTTGAAATCGGGCACGGTTGTGGCGCAGGGAACCGCCATGCCCGGATAGCGCTGGACACCAGAAAGCTTGAGTTCGCGGCCCCGTCCCGCCACCGGCGGAAGCGCGCGGCGCACGCGCACCAGCGTTTCCCGCGCCCCATCGGGGTCATACGCATAGAACACGCGCTCGTCATCCTGCGCCCCCGAGGGGTGCAGGCGGAACCACGGCCAGGATTCGGGCGGGTCTTTGCGCGCCGCCACGGCCGCCTGCGCGACACTGCCCGAAAACTGCTGCGCGACACCGGAGTCCAAGGGGGCAAGCCCCTCGGGCAGGTCGGGCACAAATGCGGCGGTTTGGATGACGCGCAACTCCAGCGCGGTGGGCAAGCCCAGGCGCGGGGGCTGAACGGGAAGCGCACTGAAGGGCTGTCCGAAGCTGACGCGGTGTGCCGCGTCCAAGCCGATGGGATGACTTTCGACCAACTCGCCCGAAGGCGCGCGCAGTTCCAGCTTTTCCGCGGTGGGCAGTGCGATGAGCGGACGCCCCCCGCGTGCAAGCACCAGCACATGGGGAAACGGCCGGGGCGCTGCGGCCGACAATTGGCTGTGCGTGGAGAACAGGACCTGCGGATCGCGGGAGGCCGTGGGTTCCAGACTGTACTTGAGCACCCTGTCTCCGGCAACGACGACGAGATCCGGCTGGCCGTCGCCGTCGATGTCCGCAATGTCCAGGGCGGAGCTTTCGGGATCCAGCAGAATCGAGAGCTTCCCCCCCGTCTCCGCGCCGACATGCACGGTCAGCTGACGACCGTCGATGACCACCAGGTCGCCGCCACCCCGGCCGTCCGCTTCGGCAAAAAAACACTGGGCGTCGGGCTGCTCCACCGGTATGGTCTGCAGGGAGAACAGCGCCCCGCAACAGAAGCCGCATGCGGCAAAGATCAGGGAGGTCATGGAGTGCCCCCCTTTCCGGAAACGGCGAAATGGACCACCACCGTTCGCCCCGGCCTGGCGGAGGATGACGCCGCCCCGCAGGTCTCGATAATATCCGACCGTCCGTCGCCGTTGACATCCGCCACCGCATATTCGGAGGCGGGGTCGATGCGCACCACGGCATCGGGCGCGGCGAAGAAGGTTCCCCCGTGCGCCAGCCACACCCCCACCCGGTCGGCATGGTCGCGCACAGCGATGTCGCGATGACCGTCACCGTCAAAATCGCCGGAAACATTCACGAGCGTGCCTGCCTGATACCGGCCATACATGGGGGGCACGCGCCACGGGGGCGCTTCGAGCGTGATTTCCACCTGAAACTCGACGGCGGGTGTTTGTGCGAACCCGCCGGGCTGCTGCGGATAGACGCGCACCGTGTGGCCGATGGAGGCGCGGGTCATGAAGCGCTCCACCAGTTCCCGGGTGCCACCCTCGAAGAGACTGGTGGATTCGGTGACCATGTCCACCAGTCCGTCGCCGTCGAAATCGACAAAGGGAACCTGCGGCAGGAACCGGTCCATTGCGGGGGCGCGGCGCACGTCAAAGGTTTTGCCGTCATCGAGACTGGCCCATGTTTCCACCATGGAAACCGGAACGGTGCGGCCCGTTGAATCAACGCGTTTGCAGCCGGCGAGGTCGGGAATGTCGTCCCCGTTGAGTCGACAGGGGCGCACATGCTCCGGAACGGGCGCGCTGCGCACTGTCACCGGCACGCCCCCCTGATATTCACCGTCCTTGACGGAGAGCATTCGGGTCTCCCGTTGAAACACGTACTGCCCCGCCTGGACCGGGTCGCGAAAGAGTATGGAGAGGGACGGTCCGTCCACAAGAAGATCGCAGGCCACCTGCCGGGCCGGGAAAGCCAGCGCCCGCCGCGATTTGGGCCATACAGGCTGCTGCGGAACCTGAAGATAGCGCAGTTCCGGCAGGATGCCGGTCATCCGGGCCGCCTGCACGTAACCCGTTTCACGCTTGGCAAAGACCGTGACCCCGTGCTCGTCCACGGCGACGAGTTCAGGCTGGTGGTCTCCGTCCAGATCGTGGAGAAACCGGCCCAGGCCGGCGCTGGACCCGTTCTCATCGGCGGGCCAGTCCAGTTTCTGGTCCACTTCCGCCGCAAGCGCCCCGTCCTGCCAGCGCAAAACAACCAGTCTTCCATCACGTATGCAGTAGAGCCGCCCGTTGTCCACATCCATGAGCGCCCGGACGGCCTCCTTGGGCAGGAGTTGGCGGCGTTCCGGGGGAAACAGGCCGGCCTGCTGCAGCCACAGGGCGTTGTCGAACACGAGGTCGGCCAGACCGTCGCCGTCCATGTCCGCCTGACGGTAGTTCACGGACGGCTGCACGGTGAAAGACAGAATCGGGCCCGCGTTCAAGCCCGGCATCTCCTGCGGCTGGAAGGTGATTGCCCCCGCCGCAAGGCAGGCAACCACGAGGGCGGTCATGCGGAGAAATTCCTTCGGTGGAGCACGAGCACCGCCAGTGCAAAGGCCGGAATGGCTGTGCAGATCGACACGCCGGCGCACCATCCGGCCATGGGCCACCATGCCGCGTCAAGGCCGTCGCAGCGGTTCACAAACACCTGCCAGGGTGCCTCCAGGTAGGTGGTGAACACATAGGCATCAATGCCGAGCGGATGCTTGATCATGTCCACGCACAGCCAAAGGCCCACAGACACGGTCACGGCCGTGCCTGAACTGCGGGCGCAGACCGAAGCGAGCAGCGCGCAGGCCACCCCGGCGAGCATGGGAAACAGGCTGAGCGCGGCACCGACCAGATAGGCTTCGGCCATGGACTCGTTCGTGTAAACCAGTTCGCCGCCGAAGGCCACCCCATGCAACTCGCCCATCGCCCAGGCCATGCTCCAGGAGCCCGCGGCGGTAATCCCCGTCAGCAGCGCGGCATAGCTTGCCCCGGCCATGAACTTTGCGAGCAGATACTCGCTGCGCCGAATGGGGCGGACCAGGAACAGCCTTATGGAGCCCCCGCCAATCTCCGGAGCCACAAGGCTCGCGCACCCCGACAGCAGCAGCAGAAAACCGAGCAGGTTGAGTGTGGCCGGGGTGACAAGGGCAATGAAATCGTAATCGCTGCGGCCGTCGTGCGCGATGGGGCGCATAATCGGCGCGGCGGCCAGCACGACCATCAGCACCAGGGGGCCCGCCCACGCCTGCCGGAGCCGGAATCCCTTGATCAACTCGGCCATATATGCCCGCAGGACCCGCGCGATCATGGTTCGGTGACCCTCAGGAAGTAGTCCTCAAGCGTGCGCCGGTGCGGCACCACACCGGAAACCCGGAAACCCCTTCCGATCAGCCAGGCCGTCAGTTCGTCGGACTTGGGGCCCTCCAAATGAACATGAAGGCCGCCCGGTCTCACATCCACCGAGACGACCCAGCCGAGTCCGGCAAGCTGGACGGCGGCCTCGTCCGGACGGTCCACCAGAAGGTCCACTTCACTCAGGTCCCAGGAAAGCAGTGTTTCCTTTTCCTCGCAGGCAACCAGTCCGCCCTCGTTGAGAATGGCCACGCGGTCGCACAACGCCTCCACTTCCTGCATCTGGTGGCTGGAGAACACAATGGTCACCCCCGCCTCGTTGCACAGGCGGCGCAGAAAGCGCAGCGTGTCCCGCGTGCCCTCCACGTCCAGTCCCGAGGTGGGCTCGTCGAGCACCAGCAGTTCGGGCTCGGTGAGGATGGCCTGGGCGATGCCGAGACGCTGGCGCATGCCCTGAGACAGCGCGCCCACATGCCTGCGGGCAACATGGGTCAGCCCGGTGCGCGCCATGACCGACTCCACCGAGGCGTTCGAGCCGGCCAGCAGCGTGTGGATCTTGAGCACGCGCCGCACGGAAAGATATTCAGGAAAGGCGGGACGTTCGACCAGCACGCCCATGCGGCGGGCGATGTCGATGCGGTTGCGGACAAGGTCGAGGCCGAACACGGAAATGCGGCCCGAACTGGGGCGGATCAAACCGCTGAGCATGCCGATGGTTGTGCTCTTGCCGGCACCGTTTGGCCCGAGCAGTCCCAGCACCTCGCCCCGACGGACTTCAAGGGAGAGATCCCCCACCGCCACCGTGCGCCCGTACCGCTTGGTGACGTTCTCCATGACGATGCATGAATCCATGCGCGCCATTTTACCACGCGACGGGTCCGGTATGCAGTTTTCCACACCCTTTACACTTGTGCACCCCGTTGGGGTTGCATTCCACCGCGCGCTGCGGTACAATTAAATGACTGACCAGTCAGTCCATCTTTAAACCGGTATCCAGACCATCGGTAAAGGATAACGCGTCCTATAGAACATCCAAGTTCAGGGCACTTGCCGGATCCGGCGCATGCCTCCGCTTCCCCAATGCAAACAAACACTCAAATCACCGCACATAAACCTGTTTCAAGCCTAATCACAGTACCTGCCGCGGCGGCAGAAAGGGTCCATGACCCCATGACAACCACCCATCCCACACATTCCCTCGGCACCAAGGCCCGCGTCCTGTTGTGCAGTGTCTTTGGCCCCTATGCGCAGGACGACGAGTACGGCAGCCGCGCCATCAACCCGATGGAGCTGTATCACAACCAGGTCACGCGGGTTCAGGGCCCCTTCTCGCTTCGCATGTTTCACCGCTCGTTCGGTCTGTTAATGATTCAGGCCAACCTCGAGTGCCCCTGCACGGTGCTGGATTTCCCCACGCAGGACCGGTTCATCGAGGAACTTCGCGACAAAACCTATGACGTCGTGGGCATCAGCGGAATCATGCCCAACATCGGCAAGGTGGAGCGGATGTGCGCGCTGGTGCGGCAGTATCAGCCCTGCGCCACCATTGTGGTCGGCGGCCATGTCGCCAATGTGGAGAATATTGAGGACCGCCTTGCCGCGGACCACGTTGTGAAGGGCGACGGCATCCGCTGGTTCCGGGAGTTTCTTGGGCAGGACACCGAAGCCCCAGTCCGCCATCCGGCAGTCCTGTCGGCGTTTGGCGCGCGAAGTTTTGGCATCACGTCCCCCGAAAGGACGGGCGACACGGCGGCCATCCTCATTCCCTCGGTCGGCTGCCCCATGGGCTGCAATTTTTGCTCCACCTCCGCCATGTTTGGCGGAAAAGGGCATTGTGTCAATTTCTATGAAACGGGCGATGCGCTCTTCGAGGTGATGGACCGGCTGGAAAGGGAACTGCAGACCCAGTCGTTCTTCGTCATGGACGAGAACTTCCTGTTCCACCGGGAGCGGGCGCTGCGCCTGCTCGAACTGATGCGCGAGCGCGGCAAGAGCTGGGCGTTGAGCGTGTTCAGCTCCGCCCGCGTGCTCAAGTCCTACACCATGGAACAGCTTGTCGGACTGGGCATCTCGTGGGTTTGGATGGGGCTTGAGGGCCGTGACAGCCAGTACGGGAAACTATCCGGCGTGGACACCCACGAACTGGTCCGCTCGCTGGAGAAACACGGCATGCGCGTGCTCGGTTCCACGATTATCGGCCTGGAAGAGCACCGCCCGGAGGACATGGAGGACGTCATCAGCTGGGCCGTGAGCCACGACACGGTATTCCACCAGTTCATGCTCTACACACCGATTCCCGGCACGCCGCTTCACCGGCAGCATAAGGCGGACGGCACCCTTCTGTCCGATCAGGAACTGGCGCCCGCCGACACCCACGGCCAGTACCGTTTCAAGCACCGCCACGCCCACATCCCCGCCGGAGGGGAAACAGCGTTTCTGTTACGTGCGTTCCAGCGCGATTTTGAAGTCAACGGGCCGAGCCTGCTGAGGCTGTTCCGGGTGACGCTGGAAGGCTTGGAGCGCTACAAGAACCATGAAGACGCGCGCATCCGCGAGCGCTTCCTGCGCGAGGCGAAAAGTCTGGGCGACACCTATGCGGCCGCCGTGTGGGCCATGCGCCAGTGGTACCGAAGTGATCCCGCCATGTACGCAAAGGCCAACGGCGTCCTTCAGGCACTGTACACCGAATTCGGCTGGAAGACGCGCGTTCTGGCGCCCCTGCTCGGCCGCTTCGTCCATTTCACGACGCAGCGCGAGGCCAAACGTCTGGCAAAGGGCTGGACCTATGAGCCCGCCACCCATTGTGACAAGAATGTCCACATGCTGAATCTCGAACGGGCGCTCAAGGTTGGCCGTGAGCGCCGTCATGCACCCGAAGCGGTCAAATGGGTAACCCACGAGATGCCTGTCACAGACTGACCTTTTGGTATTGCAGCACAAGCAAATATCCCCCGGCGTTGCCGGGGGATATTCTTTTCATGGTTAGGAACTTTCCACTTCACCGGGAGCGGGCGGCGCGGCTGTTTGCGGCACGCCAGCCACTCCCGGCACGGTTACAGCTAAGTCTACACGGACCCCAAGGACACAACGATGTTCACCGGCGAGCCCGGCGGAACACTGTCGCCACCTACTGGGTCTTGGCTGATGACCTCGCCCGCGGGGACTGTGTCGTTATTCTCCGAACTTTCGGTACCCACATTGAGTCCCGCTCCGATAATCGCGTTTTCCGCATCCGCCTGCTGCATGCCGACCACGTCCGGCACGGTCACGGGCTCGGGCCCCATGGACACAACGAGGTTCACCGGCGTGTCCGGCGGGACCCTGTCTCCGGCAAGCGGGTCCTGACTGATGACCTGGCCCGCGGGGACTGTGTCGCTATAGTCCTCGCTTTCCGTACCCACCGTAAGTCCCGCTCCGGTAATTGCGTTTTCCGCATCCACCTGCAGCATATTGACCACGTCCGGCACGGTGGGCTCAGGTCCCAGGGATAGAACGCCGTCCACCGCGGTGCCGACCAGCACAAGCGCGCCAGCAAACGGGCTTTGGCTAATCACGAAACCCACGGGAACCGTGTCGCTGTATCCCTGCGTCACCACACCCAAGGCAAGCCGTGCGGCGAGTAGTGTCGAATACGCGTCAGCACTGGACAGGCCCGTCAAGTCCGGAACACTCACCAATTCCGGCCCCTTGGACACAATCAAGTCCACTGAGACGCCTGGCAGCACACTGTTGCCCGCAGACGGGGATTGGCTGATCACGTCGCCCAAGGGGACCGTGATGCTGTAGTCATCGGTCACAATTCCCACCGTGAGCCCCGCAGCGGTAATTACGCCTTCGGCGCCTGCCTCCGGCAGGCCCACCACATCCGGAACGGTCACGGGCTCGGGCCCTTTGGACACGACCAAGGCGACCACAGTGCCCGGAAGCTCAAGCGCTCCCGCAAGCGGGTTCTGGCTGATCACATTGCCCGCCACGACGGTGGCGCTGTACTGCTCCGTGACCACGCCCTCCGTGAATCCCTCGCTGAGTATGGTGGATTCGGCGGTTGCCTGCAGCATTCCGACCACGTCCGGCACGGGTATGGGCTGAGGTCCAAGGGATACGGTCAGGTCCACCGGTGTGCCCGGCGGCAAGGGCGTGCCCGCAAGCGGATTCTGGCCGATAACAGTGCCCGCCGGAACAGTGCTGCTGTACTGCGTGCTCACGTTGCCCACCGTGTAGCCGGCGGCGACGATTGTGCTTTCGGCAGTTGCCTGCGGGAGGCTGACAACGTCCGGCACGGGCACGAACCCAAGGGACACGACAAAGTCCACCGGGGTGCCCGGCATAACAATGATGCCCGCGAGCGGGGCCTGGCTGATGACACTGCCCGAAGGAATGGTGTCACTGTACTGCGTGGTGACCGTACCTCTCACAAGTCCGGCGCCGGTAATAAGGCTTTCGGCGCCTGCCTGCGGCAGGCCGACCACATTCGGCACGGGCACGGGCTCAGGCCCCTTGGACAGTACCAAGTCCACCGAGGTACCCACCGGTTCGATCCACCCCGCAAGCGGGTCCTGGCTGATGACGTTGCCGACGGGGATGGTGGGGCTGTACGCGTCAGTCACCACGCCCACCACGTAACCGAGGTCGGTGAGCGCGGTCGTGGCGTCCGCCAGAGGCAGATTGAACAAGTTCGGCACCGTCAGGGGTCCGAGAGACACGACCAAGTCCACCGGGGAGCCCGGCAGTACAAGCGTGAGAGCTACCGGATTCTGGCTGATGACAGTATCTACATCGACCGTGTCACTATACTGCCCAGTCTCCGTGCCCACGGTGAGCCCCGCGGTGACGATTGTGGCTTCGGCGAAATCCTTCGGCTCGCCCACCACATCCGGCACGGGAACAGGCTGGGGACCCAGGGAGACTACCAGGGCCACCGGAGTAGCCGGCGGCACGGGCGTGTTCGCAACCGGGTTCTGGCTGATGACATCGCCAACAGGGACGCTGGCGCTGTACGCCGTGGTCACCGTACCCACCGTATAGTCGGCAGCGACGATTGCGGCTTCGGCGGCCGCCTGCGTCATACCGACCACGTCCGGCACGGGCGCATGCCCAAGGGACACGACCAAGGCCACCGGATCGCCCGACAGGGCGGTTGTACCCCCAACCGGCGACTGGCTAATAACATTGCCTGCCGGGACTGTGGCGTGGTACTCCTGGGTCACCGTGCCCACCGTAAGGCCCTCGCCGATGATGGCGGCTTCTGCGGCTGCCTGCGGGGTACCCACCACGTCCGGCACGACCACGGGTTTGGGCCCAAGGGACACCACCAAATCCACCGGAGTGCCTGGAAGCTCGATCACGCCCGCAAGCGGGGATTGACTGATGACGTTGCCCGTGGGAACGGTGAGGTTATACTCCAGGGTCACCGAGCCCACCGTGTAGTCGGCAGCGACGATTGCGGCTTCGGCGGTGGCCTGAGGCAGACCCACCACGTCCGGCACGGGCGCAGGCCCAAGGGACACTACCAAGTCCACCGGAGCGCCCGACAGGACGCTGGCACCCGCAAGCGGAGACTGGCTGATGACATTGCCTGCGGCGATCGTGGGGCTGTACTGCGTGGTCACCGTGCCCACCGTAAGCCCCGCGCCGGTGATGGTGCTTTCGGCGGTGGCCTGCAGCGTGCCGACCACATCCGGCACGGTCACGCGCGGCTGCGGCCCCAGGGAGAGAACCCCATCCACCGCAGAGCCCAGCGGCACACTTGCGCCTGCAAGCGGGCTTTGGCTGATTACATAGCCCGCGGGAACAGTTTCGCTGTACACCTGCGTCACCGCACCCGTGGTGAGCCCTGCGGTTAATATCGCCACAATCGCATCATTGATGGTCAGACCCACCAGAATTGGAACGGTCACCATCTGCGGCCCCTTGGACACAACCAAGTCGACTGCGGAGCCCGGAAGGACGCCTGTTCCCGCAAGCGGGGACTGGCTGACGACATCGCCCACCGGGACGGTGGCGCTGAACGCTTGGGTTGCCGTACCCGTGGCGAGCCCCGCGGCGATGATCGCAACCTCGGCATCCGCCTGGGTCATGCCCACCACGTTCGGCACAAGCACGGGCTGCGGGCCGTTGGAGACAACGAGGTCCACTGCGGAGCCTGTAAGCGCTGTCTCCCCTGCAAGCGGGTTTTGACTGATGACATCGCCCGCCGCAACCGTGTCGCTGTACTGCAGGGTCACAACGCCCACCACAAGTCCAGCACCGGTGATTGCGCTTCCGGCGGCTGCCTGGGCCATGCCCACCACGTCCGGCACGGTCACGGGCTCAGGACCAAGAGATATTACCAAGTCCACCGGGGTGCCGGAAGTGGCGCTGGCACCCGCAAGCGGGGACTGGCTGACGACGCTGCCCGCGGGGACGGTGGTGCTGTACTGGTCTGTCACCGCACCCACGGTGAAGTCGGCGGCCAAGATGGCCGTCTCGGCGGCCGCCTGAGACAGGCCGACGACATCCGGAACGAGTGGGTGTCCGAGGGACACGACCAAGTCCACCGGGGTGCCCGGCAGGACACTGTCGCCCGCAAGCGGGGACTGGCTGATGACATCGCCCGCGGGGACTGTCACACTATACTCGGTGCTCACCGAGCCCACTGTGAGCCCCGCGCCGGTGATTGCGCTTCCGGCGGCCGCCTGGGCCATGCCCACCACGTCCGGCACGGTCACGGGATGCGGGCCAAGGGATATGACCAGGTCCACCGGGGCGCCCGGCGGCACAGGCGTGTCCGCAACCGGGTTCTGGCTGATGACATTGCCAGCGGGAACGGTGGCGCTGTAGTCCTTTGTCACCACACCCACCGTATAGTCGGCGGCGACAATTGCCGCTTCGGCGGCCGCCTGCGTCATGCCGACCACGTTCGGAACGGGTGCCTGCCCGAGGGACACGACCAAGTCCACCGGGGTGCCCGAAACCTCAAACGCGCCCGCAAGCGGGAACTGACTGATGACATTGCCCGCGGCAACGGTGCTGCTGTAATGCGTGCTCACCGCACCCACTGTGAAGTTGGCGCCGGTGATTGCGGCTTCGGCAGTCGCCTGCGGCAGACCGACCACGTCCGGCACGGGTCTGATTCCAAGGGACACAACCAAGTCCACCGGGGTGCCCGGAAGCTCACTCGCGCCCGCAAGCGGCGACTGGCTGATGACATTGCCCGAGGCAACGGTGTCGCTATACTGCGTGGTCACCACGCCCACCGCGAGGCTTGCGCCGACGATTGTGGCTTCGGCGGTTGCCTGCGGCGTGCCGACCACGTCCGGCACGGACACGGGCTGCGGGCCCTTGGAAACAACCAAGTCCACCGCAGCGCCCGGAAGCGCGCTCTCGCCCGCAAGCGGCGACTGACTGATAACATTGCCCGAGGCAACCGTGGCGCTGTACTGCTCGGTCACCGAACCGACCACAAGTCCCGCATTGGTTATCGCCGTACCCGCCGCCGCCTGGGTCATGCCGACCACGTCCGGCACGGCAACGGGCTGCGGGCCCTTGGAAACAACGAGGGCCACCGCAGTGTGCGGAAGCACGCTTGTACCCGAAATCGGGTCCTGACTGATGACATTGCCGGCGGCGACGGTGGCGCTGTACTGCTCCGTCACCGCACCCAACGCAAGTGTCGCGTTGGCTATCGCGGTGCCCGCCGCCGCCTGGGTCATGCCGACCACATTCGGCACGGTAACGGGCTGCGGGCCCTTGGAAACAACAAGGGCCACCGCGGTGCCCGGAAGGACGCTTGCGCCCGAAAGCGGGTTCTGGCTGATCACTCTGCCCGACAGGACCGTGGCGCTGTATTGCTCCGTCACCGCACCCACCACAAGTCCCGCGGTGGTTATCATCGTACCGGCCGTTGCCTGGGTCACGCCCACCACGTCCGGAACCGTCACCGGCTGCGGACCCTTGGAAACAACGAGGGCCACCGCAGCGCCCGGAAGCGCGCTCTCGCCCGCCAACGGTACCTGACTGATGACTTTCCCGGTGGGGACCGAAGCGCTGTACTGCTGGGTCACGGCACCCACCGTGAGTCCCGCACTGGTTATGGCCGTGCCCGCCGCCGCCTGGGTCATGCCGACCACGTTCGGAACCGTCACAGGCTGCGGGCCCATGGAAACAACGAGGGCCACCGCAGCGCCCGGAAGCGCGCTCGCGCCCGCCAACGGTGCCTGACTGATGACATTACCCGAAGTAACCGTGGCGCTGTACTGCTGGGTCACGGCGCCCACCGCAAGTCCCGCACCGGTTAACGCCGTGCCCGCCGCCGCCTGGGTCATGCCGACCACGTTCGGAACCGTCACAGGCTGCGGACCCCTGGAAACAACCAGGGCCACCGCAGTGCCCGGAAGCGCGCTCGCGCCCGCCAACGGTGCCTGACTGATGACATTGCCGGCAGGAACCGTGGCGCTGTACTGCTGGGTCACGGCGCCCACCGTAAGCCCCGCATTGATTATCGCCGTACTCGCGGCCGCCTGGGTCACGCCCACCACGCCCGGAACCGTTACAGGTTGGGGGCCCTTGGAAACAACGAGGTCCACCATGGTTCCCGGAAGCACGACCGTGCCCGCCGCCGGTGTCTGGCTGACAACCTGGCCTGAGGGGACGGTGGCGCTGTACTGCTGGGTCACCTCACCCACGTAGAGGGCCGCACCGACTATCGCCGTTCCCGCCGCTGACTGGGTCATGCCCACAACATCCGGCACGGTCACGGGTTGGGGACCCTTGGAAACAACGAGGTCCACCGCGGTGCCGGGAAGCGCGCTTGCGCCCGCCACCGGTGTCTGGCTGATGACACTGCCTGAGGGAACGGTGCCGCTGTACTGCTGGGTCACCGCACCCGCGGTGAGTCCCGCGCCGGTTATTGCCGTGCCCGCCGCCGCCTGGGTCATGCCCACCACATTCGGCACGGTCACAGGCTGCGGGCCCTTGGAAACAACGAGGGCCACCACAGTACCCCCAGGCACGATCGCGCCCGCCGCCGGCGTCTGGTCGATGACCTCGCCCGCGGGGATTGTGGCGCTGTACTGATTGGTCACCGCACCCGCAACAAGACCGGCGGCGACTATCGCTGAATCCGCCGCTGCCTGGGTCATGCCCACCACATTCGGCACGGTCACGGGCTGCGGCCCCCTGGACAAAACCAAATCCACTCCCATGCCGGCTTCCAATGACGCGCCCGCCGCGGGATTCTGACTGACCACACTTCCTGATGGAACCGTGGCATCGTACTGCCTGGTCACCTCTCCCACAATCAGATGAGCGTGAATAATCGCGAGGGTTGCAGAGAGTTGGGTTTGCCCGACAACATCGGGCACAACCATGGGATGGAGACCCTTGGAAAGCACCAGATCCACAGCCTCGCCCGGCACCAGGAAATTTCCGAATGCAGGCATTTGGCTAATCACCAACCCTTCGGCAACATTCTCACTGTATTGCTCGGTCACCGTCCCCAGAACGAGTCCCGCGGCGTCGAGCGCCAAGACCGCATCCACCTGGGTGTGGCCGACCAGATCCGGCACGGGCACCGGTTCGCCCGGCTGGCAGCCGCTGCCAATCCCCAAAACGGCCGCAAGCACTAGAACACCGAGAACATAGAGATACATTTTCATGGATCTGCCTACCTTTTGTTTTGAAATAGACTCCAACTGTTCCCAAGACCATTGTGACGCCGGAAGAGGCGCATCTCAGACCTTATATTACTCCAAGCAACTGTCCGCATTCACCTCCGCCCATCCGGCCTCTTTTCCACCGCAAATTCGACGTGCAGGGCGTTCCGGTTCCAATGTTTCGTCCCACCTCAGCCCGGAGGTCGGCAAATGCCAACCCCGCGCAGAACACGGCCGTATTCGCCTTGCTGACAGGGACCTCCATTATGGTCCCAGGAAAGAAGCCTGTGCGAACGGCTGCACGCGCGGAAACAAATTCGGCGCGAACCATGGCCGCCGGGGCCCGCAGCCGGGTCCGCCGGCGCGGGCCTGGAGGAGACCGTTTCAGTTCCCGCTGCGCCCGGCGCCGGGACGTTATGCTTCGCTTCACACACCCCGCCGCCACCTGCTATGCTCTTCTCAGGTCGTTTGGGACACTCGGACCGACGACACAACCCCAACATGAGGAGGAGCGCATCATGATTGAATTGGGCATGCACACCGACAACTGGCGGCCGCTCAGCGGCGGGTTCAGGCAGGCAGCGGAGACGGCGGTCAAGTACGGGTTGAAGCATTTGGAGTTTTCGGCAATCCACGGCCAGTATTTCATCCAGGCGATGGGTTATGAACCGGGCATATCGCTCCAGTCCAATCCCCGCGCGCTCAAGCGCTACTGCGACAGCAAGGGCCTCGTCATCTCCCAGGTCGACGGGTCCTATCCGTTCATGGGTCCGGAAGGGTCTGCCTTCGGCGTGCAGTATGTTCAGCAGTCCATCCGCTTTGCGGCCGAACTGGACTGTCACATGGTGGACACGGTGGACGGCGCGGCGGAGATCGAGGGGTACACCCGCGAGGAGGTGTTCCGCACCACCTGCGACAATTACCGCCAGGTGCTGCCGTGGGCGGAGGACTACGGGGTCATCATCAACGTCGAGCCGCACGGCCCCTACACGAACGACCCCGAGTTCATGCAGCGCCTGTTCAAGCATTTCGACTCCGAATACCTGCGCTGCAACTTCGACACGGGCAACAGCTTCATCGCCGGCCACGACCCGCTGGAATACCTCAAGGTGCTGCGCCCGTGGGTCTCGCACTGCCACATCAAGGACGTGAGCGCGGGCTTGGCCGCGGCCGTGCGCGGCGAGGAGACGGGCATCGCGTGCAGCGAAGTGCCCATCGGCGGCGGCGTCAACGCCGACAACATCCGCAACTGCCTCAATTTCCTGCTGGAAACCGGGTGGGACGGCGTGGTCTCGCTCGAATGCTACGGCGCGGACGACAATATCCGTCAGAGCGTGGAGTTCCTGCGCGGAATCGTGGGATAGGGGCCATCGGCAGTTCGACCATCTTCCACGCAGGAGGTGTTTCTCCCGATGTTCAATTTCCTTGTGTTGCTCTGTGTCACGCTGGGTGCGGGTCCGCCCGCGTCCGTGCCACGGTCACCGGCTGACCTGACCGGTCCCTGGCAGTTGTTTGTGGACGACGCCGGCATCGTGGAAAAGACAAACGTTTCCCGGGTGTACCACGCCTTCGAGAAGTCACCGTCCAACCCGGTGCTGGTTCCAGAAAAGCCGTGGGAAGGCGGCACGGTCTACCTGTACGGCACGGTCCTGCCGTCCGAAGACGGCAAGGGCTACCGCATGTGGTATCACAGTTGGGCCGGGGGTGAATACCATATCCTCTACGCAACCAGCCCCGACGGTCTGCATTGGGTAAAGCCTGACCTGGGGTTGGTGACTTGCGGCGGCAACACCAACAACAACATCGTGCTGCGGCGCACGAAGGAGGATCACAACCCGCAGGTCATTTACACGCCCTGGGACCCCGCCCCGGAACGGCGCTACAAACTCATCAACTGGGACTACGGCCGCACGCCGCCCACGAACACGGTCAGCGGCTACTACGGCGCCTGCTCACCGGACGGCATTCACTGGACCGACGCGCCGAAGAACCCCGTGCTGCGCGACCCGGTCGGCGACGTGGGCAACTTCACCTGGGACGCGCATGCCGCACGCTACATTGGCTACCCCAAGCTGTTCACGGAGGTTCGCGGTTTTCGGCGGCGCTGCGTCGGATTTGACGAAACAAAGGATTTCGAATCCTGGCCCACGCCGTCGCTCGTGCTCACGCCGGACGAGTACGACGACCGTTGGGTTACGGCGCCCGTTCAGCACACGGATTTCTACGGCCTGTGCGGGTTCGCCTATGAATCCCAGTACCTCGGCTTCCTTTGGATCTTCCGCATCACCGCCGCGGGAGACGACGGCCCCGTCTTTGTTGAACTGGTGAGCAGCCGCGACGGCGTTCATTGGACCCGGCAGGATGCACCGCGTCCGCCCCTGCTCCCGCTCGGCCCCGCCGGCGCATGGGACAGCGGCATGATCTACACGGCCAACCATCCGCTTGTCGAGGGCGATACCGTCAATCTGCACTATGGCGGCTTCGATGCCACGCATGCCGTGGACAGCGCCAAGGCCGCGATAGGGCTGGCGACGCTGCGCAAGGACGGCTTCGCCTCGCTGGACGCGGGCGCCGAAGGGGGCGTTGTCACCACGGCGCCTGCACACAATAGCGGCACGCCGCTTGGCGTCAACTATACAACCCGCGACGGCGGCACGCTGCGCGTCGAAGTTCTGGACGAAAAGAACGCCGTGATCGACGGGTACGGCCGCGACGATTGCCTGCCCCTCTCGGCGGATAGCGTCAACGAACCGGTGCATTGGAAGACGAAAGACACCTTGCCGGACACGCCGGAGAGCATTCGGCTCCGCTTTTTCTTGAAGAATGCCTCCCTCTATTCTTTCAATGCGGGAGAACAGAAGGAGGCGCTTGACCACCCGGCAACCCTTCATGACATGAAGAAGGCGCGGAAGGCGGCGGCATGGCGCAGGCGCCGCATCATGTACAACGACGACGGCTGTGACACGCGCCCCTTTTCCACACCGGAAGAATTCCTCGCGCTGCGTCTCAAGCAGTTGGCAGGCACACAGGTCGACACCATCTGCTTCTGCTCCGGCGGCGGCGGGCTGTTCTGGGCGCATGTGCCGAAAGTCGGGGAGGCCATCGGCGAGTTCGTCCCGGACAGCGAGGCGCAATACGTCAAAGATCTCTGCTCGGGCCTGCGCGCGCTGGAAAAGCTGGGCACCGACCCGCTGGCGGAGGCCGTCAGGTTCGGCCACTCACAGGACATGGAAACGTTCTGGTCCTGCCGCATGAACAACACCGAGGACAGCTTTGCCCCGTGGGGACGGTCGCGTTGGAAAAGGGAACATCCCGAATATCTCTTCGGCACATTGGAGGACTGGGACAAGTACGAGATGACCGACCCGCGCAAATGGTGGGCCGCGCTCGATTTCGCCGTGCCCGAAGTGCGCGCCCATCTGCTGCGCATCTTTGAGGACGTGTTCACGCGCTACGACATTGACGGCATCGATCTGGACTGGTTCCGTTCCCCCCGCTTCTTCCGCGAAACCAACGAGGACCGGCCCGTCACGCCAGAACACGTTGCCATGATGAACGACTTTGTGCGCAATGTGCGCGCGCTGGCCGACCGCACGGCGGCACATCGCGGCCGTCCGTTCCTGATTTCCTGCCGCATTCCGCTGAGCGTGGAGCGGTGCAGGGCCGTTGGCTTGGATCTGAACACCTGGCTCGACGAGGATCTGGTCGACATCCTGGTGCTTGGCGGCGATCTCGGTCCCATGGCCATGGCGCCGCAACTGCGGACCATGGTGGAACTGGCGCACAAATACCACGTGCCCGCCATGGCCAACATCTGCGGTTCCGGTCTGCAACCCGCCCACACCTACTTCACCAAGGAGGCCTGGTACGGGGCGGCCATGAATGCATGGCAGGCCGGTGTGGACGGCATCTACGTCTTCAATCTCTTCCCCACCGAACCCGTCGAACAATACAGCCGCATGGGCTCGCCCGACACCCTCAAAGGGCTCGACAAGACTTACGCCATTGACCCCATTGAGCCCAGAGACTTCTGGGGTTTCGACCGCGCCGGACTGGTGGTGCCCGACCGCCTGCCCATAACGCTGCCGCCGAACACGGCTGTTTCGGCCAAACTCCCCATCGGAGAGGACGTCGCCACCAACGCGCCCGAAGGGAAATCGGCGCATGCCGTGCTGCGCATTCGCATATCCGCCGCCGCCCAGGGAGACCAGCTTCGCGTTACGCTGAACGGCACCGACCTGGGTACCGCAACCCCGGAAGAAACGTTGGCACCAGCCCCCGCATCCGCCTGGTTCCGGTTAACGCCGCCCCTCCAGGATATTCGCACAGGTGACAACACGTTTGAAATCCGCCTTGAGTCTCCGCGCACCAGCGACAGTCCAATCGTCATGGACCGTCTTGAATTGGATGTCAGCTACCAACCGACCACAGCACCGTGAACGAAACCGCCGCCTTAGATCCCCCTTCGAAGGGGACAGGCCCGCAGGGCCGGGGGATGTTGGTCTTGTATGATCACCCCACATCCCCCGCCGCTTCGCGGCACCCCCTTCGAAGGGGGATTTAGCCCGATGCCGCGACCCGAACTCTTAAGGAATCTGGAGGAGCCGACAATGAAGAACTTCGTGATTTACACAATACTGGCTTTGTCCGCTCTGACCCTGTTTCCCTTCGCTTCCGCGCGGGCGCAGGACAATCCAGGCGCCGCCCCCATTGACATCGGGTCGCGCCGGGAGCTTTTCTGGGACGACTGCCTGATCAACCCCGACAAGACCACGGCCACCCTGACCCTGCACCATCTTCAGCCCCGCGAGATCGTCATCAACAGTGACGAGCCCTGGGAGGGCGACGGCGGCGGATACTATAACCTGCTCAACGACGACGGCCTGTACCGCATGTATTACCTGGCCGGGAAACAGTTGAACCCGGAGGGCACCAAGGAAAGCAGCCAGCCTTTTGTCGTCTGTTACGCCGAGAGCCGCGACGGGAAGATATGGGTGAAGCCGCATTTGGGAATATGCGCGTTCAACGGGATGCGGGAGAACAATATCATCCTCGACAGCGCCACCGCCCGATTCGACAATTTCTCCGTGTTCAAGGACGCCAATCCGGCCTGCCCGACCGAAGAACGCTTCAAGGGTGTGGGCGTGGATTGCAACGACCATTACCTGTGGTGTTTCACCAGCGCCGACGGCATTCATTTCGCCAAGGCGTGGCAGATGACGAACAAGGGCAAGTTCGACACGCTCAACATCGCCTTCTGGGACCGCCATGCAGGACAGTACCGCTGTTATATCCGCGATTTCCACAGCATTCCGGGCGGCGACCTGAACGCCGGTATTCGGGACGTCCGCTGGATGGTGTCCAAGGATTTCAAGGAGTGGTCCGACCCGGTGCTGCTCGACTTCGGCGGCGCCGAGGACTACCCGCTCTACACCAACGCCGCGCAGCCCTATTACCGTGCCGACCATATGTTCGTTGGTTTCCCGACGCGCTATGTGGAGCGCGAAGAATGGACGGACACCTTCGCCCAGATCCCCGGCGCCGAACGGCGCAAGGCGCGCATGCATGGCCATCCGCGCTTCGGCCTGGCCGTCACCGACTGCGTCTTCATGTCCTCCCGTGACGGCGCGAAATGGAAGCGCTGGGACGAGGCCTTCATGCGCCCCGGCCCCGAGGACGGCTACAACTGGGTCTACGGCGACTGCTATCCGGCGACCGGCATGATCGAAACCGCCAGCGACCAGCCCGGCCTGCCCAACGAACTCTCCATGTATGTCCCCAGCGGCCACTGGTCCATGAAGTACCACACCGTCCGCCGCTACACGCTGCGGGTGGATGGCTTCGTTTCCTACAACGCCCCCTACAAGCCCGCCACCATCGTCACCAAACCCTTTGTCTTCACCGGCAAATCGCTGTCGCTCAATCTCGCCACCTCGGCCAAAGGATACGTCCGGATCAAACTCATCGGCGAAAGCCAAGCGCTCGATTCCATCGAGCTTTTCGGCGACACACTCGACAGAAAAGTTGCCTTCACCAATGGGGAAGTCGCCGCACTCTCCGGAAAGCTGGTCACCATGGAAATCACCATGAGCGATGCGGACATTTATTCCTTCAAGTTCAACCCGGAATGATTGTCTTGTAGGGTGTGCGAAGTCCCGCAAAGCGGGACGGAGAGCACCGGATCGTTTGCGCTAATCCGGAAGAGTGGTGCGCTCCGCTTCGCTGCGCACACCCTACAGAACTTCGCACATCCACAACTGATCAAGAAAGCCGGAGACACGTTCACTGTGTCTCCGGCTAGAATTCTTGATTGGCTTTTGAACTTACTTGATCGTTTCGACCCGCAGCATCTTTGTCCCGGCCTTGCGTCCCTCGACAACGCTGCCCTTGATTTCGGCGGTCTTCCCATCGAACTTCGCGATTTCGGCGATCTTGTCTTTGGGTCCCAGACGCAGGACTTGACCCTTCAGGCTGTCGATGGCCTTGCCGTCGGCGCCGGTTGCAGAAGCAACGGTGACTTCGTATACCTTAATGTCCTGGCCCTTCCGATTGATGGTCTTGCTGGACACGGCACCCTTGACCGTGGCCTCGACTCCCTTGGGAGCCTTCGGTGCGGGTGCCGCAGGTGCGGCCGGAGCCGCCGCCGGAGGCGCCGCAACGGGCTTCGTTGGCGCAGCCGCGTCCGCGGCAAACGCCATCCCGGACAGGGTAACCGCCAGTGCTGCAATCATCATCACCACGAACCTAGTCTTCATTCTTTCTTCCTTTCGTTCATGCCGGAAATCGGCATGGTGTTTGAAACGCGATACAGAGTTAAACACCCGGCAGCGGACAAAGGTTCCGTCGGGTCACGCTGCGGGCAGTTGAACAACCCAGGCCACAGACACGCAGAGTAAGATGACGGTCCCTGGCTTTAGCTTCAATCCGGCCATCCCCGCTCGCCAGTCCGTTACGTGTCTCAAGCCGTTCCAATCCTTGCCTGCGCTGTCCCGCTGGGCGCACAATGCACAGCATTCCCGTACGCACCGGTATCCATTCATTGAAACGCTGCATTAGGAGGAATTTGGAGACATGCGACGAAATCGAAACAACTCCGGGGCCATTTCGCCCGTTGCGGCCGTGTTCATCGCCTCCCTGCTGAGCCTCCTGTCCATTCCCGCCTCGGCATTGGAGGCCGAACTCCGCAACTCCAACGGCTCGCCGACGATTTTCGTGGACGGAAAACCGACCAGTCCGCTCATGTTTTTTGGGTGGGAATCGGGACTCACCGGGCCCACCTGGGTAAACCTGACCACCGAGTGGCAGGAGTTCAGCATCACCGTGATGGCTCTGGAAAACACCGACGGCGCCAGCGGCATCCACTTCCGCATGGGCGGCGAGGGACCGGGCAAGGTCTGGGTGGACAACATTCACGTCTACCCCGGCGAGAAAACGGACACGCCCGCGGAGAACTTTGCGCGCAACGGCGACTTTGAAGGCACGCGTGAGGACATCGAGCGCGACTGGAACTTCTTCAAGCGGCCGGAAACCGACGCCACCTGGACACTGGATGGCGACACCAGGGTCAGCGGCAAACAGAGCCTGCGCATCGACATCACCGAGGCCGGCCCCGATCACATGTACCTGCATTGGTACCAGACCGGCTATTCGGTCAAAGCCATGCAGAAGTACACCTACACCCTCTGGATGAAGGCCGACAAGCCACGCGCGGTGGACTTCATGATGCTCCACATCAACGAGCCCTGGACCATTTACTCGGCCGCATCTTCGCCCTATGTGCAGCAGGTGCGACTGGCGCGGGACGCCGGTGTCCACCTCTACAGCTTCAGTCTCGGCATGCCCTGGCCCGAACCGGGCCAGGAACCCAACTTCGCCGAGGTGGACCGCTGCATTGAGACCACGCTTCGCGAAGACCCGAAGGCGCTGCTGCTGCCGCGTTTCGGCATGGACCCGCCCAAGGCATGGCTGGACGCCCACCCCGACGATCGCCTGCTCTTCGACGACGGCCAGACCGTGGGCATGTCCGTGGCCTCCGAGCCCTGGCGCGCGGAGATGCAGATCCATCTGCATGCGTTCATCCGCCACTGCGAGGAAAAATACGGCAACAACATCGTGGGCTACCATCCCTGCGGTCAGCATACGGGCGAATGGTTCTTCGAACGCTCCTGGGAGGCGCGGCTGTCCGATTTCTCCCCGGCCATGAACGCGGGTTTCCGCGCGTGGCTGCAAACGCAGTATGCGTCGGTCGATGCATTGCGCAAGGCATGGAACCGTCCGGAAGCCACCTTTGAGACCGCCCAGGTGCCTGCCGCCGAACAGATGCGCAAGAGCGATCTGGGGCTCTTCCGCGACCCTGTCGCGGAACGCCCGGTCATCGACTATTACCGCTACAAGCAGATCGCGATGGAAGCGCCGCTGGAAATGATGGCCCATGTCATCAAGGAAGAGACGCACGGAAAGAAGCTCACCTGTTTCTTCTACGGCTATATCTTCGACATGCACGGCATTCCCATGGGTCCGCAGAACAGCGGCCACCTCGCCATGAAGCGCATGCTCGAATGCCCCGACGTGGACATCCTGTGCTCGCCCATTTCCTACCTCGACCGCGAGCAGGGCGGCGCGGGCATGTTCATGAGCGCCGTCGACAGTGTGCGCAGCCACGGCAAGCTCTGGCTGAACGAGGATGACACGCGCACACAGCTCACTCCGCCAACCTCGGGCTTTGGCCGCGTGGACTCGCTCGAGGGAACCCGCTGGGTGCACCAGCGTAATTTCTCGCAGATCTTCCCGCGACGATTGGCCACCTGGTACATGGACCTCGGCGGCAACGGCTGGCTGAACGGAAAGGAACTCTGGGACAACATCGGCGGGTTGCAGCGCTTCTACCAGGAACACATGACGGAACCGGCGTGCTGGAAGCCGGACGTGGCGCTCATCGTGGACGAGGACAGTCCCGCCTACGCCGCCTGCAACATCCAGTTGGCCTGCCCGCTGGTCTATGAAATGCGCGGCCAGTACTTCCGCATGGGCGCGCCCTTCAATATTTACCTGCTGAGTGACCTCGTGGCGGGCAAAGTCCCGCCCGCAAAGGTCTACTTCTTTGCCAACTGCTACCGTCTGGACGCGCGGCAGCGCGAGGCCGTCCTGCAGGCCACCCGCGGAACAACGGCGGTGTGGTTCTACGGCGGCGGCTTCATCGGCGACACCGCCAGCGACGCGAACATGACCCAGGTGTCGGGCCTAAAACTGCGCCGCGGCACACCCGCGCCCGGCAAGGTCGTTCCCGAAAAGGCGGTGCAGGGCTTAAGTGCGGGCTTGACCGAACCCTTCCGCTGCGAAACCCTCCTGGACCCCGTGTGGGAGGTGGATGAACCCGGTGCCGAAGTCATCGCCCGCAATCCCTCGGGCGGCATCGCCGCCGCGGCCAAACAAACCCCCGACGGCCTGCGCATCTACATCGGCGCAATCCACGTCCCCGCACGGTTGTTGCGCAACATCCTCAGGGCCTCCGGCGTCCACGTCTACTGCGACAGCGACGACGAGGTGCTCACCGACGGCCGCTTCCTCAGCCTGACTGCCACCAGTGCGGGACATAAGCAGCTTTCCCTGCCGCGCACCTGCACCGTGGTCGAAGCATTAAGCGGTCAGGTAGTCGCCGAAAACGCAACCCAGTTCCCCCTCGATATGGCCCTCGGCGAAACACGAATGTATCTTCTTCGGTAGGGTGCGCGAAGCTTTGCAAAGCAAAGCGGAGCGCACCATCCCCGCCAGGGGACTGCCACCATTTTCGGCCGATATTCTGTCCTTCCACCCAAAACCGGCACCCGAGAATGGTGGCTGTACCCGCGCCCGCGAACGCCAATGCGTGTGGTGACTCGGGTACAGGCACCTATTTCCGGTATGGGCTGGTGCTGGAATATACGAGGCCATTGGCGGAAATAGGTGCCAGTCCCCCAGCGGGATCGCGCCCGTCCCCCAAGGATCACATCCTTCTTCTGCCCCGACTGCCCGGCCTCAATCTGCGCCCGGTTGCCGCTTCCATCCTCTCAAGAAAATCCGTCCCCGCCCACGAAGTTGCACTTGGGTACGCACGTGCCCGCGAAGCTACGCTTCGCCCCCGCAACCATGAATGGCTTTCCCGTCTTGTCTCGTCCTGACCATAAGTTGACAGGTGCCAGCGTGTGGCAGACATTCCTGTCTGCCGTCTTCACTTTCTTCTACTTCCTGTCTCGTGAATTCTCCGCCCTCATTCCCCTATCGCTTTTGATTCCACCGTCGGTTCCTTCCCCGGCATCGCGGACCGAATCACCCCCGAGTCATCCACATAGAACGCCCGCATCTTCTTGTTCTCAGGCATGGCCAGAGCCTTGAACGACTGTCCGTCATTGCCCACAGTTACCGTATAGCGGTATTCCAGCTTGACCCCTGTCCACTTGCCGTCCAAACGGGGAGGATTCGCACCCGTCAGCTTTTCAATCGGGTCATAACGTCCCGTCGCGAAATGGTAGTCGTTTTCACCGTATAGAATCGTGCGCATATTGCCTATTGCCGCCGATTCGGGAGAATAAATGCGCTGCGCTCTGAGGTCGGGAAACAACACCACGAACAGGAGGAGAAATATCGAAAACACCGCCAGGTCGCTCGTCAACGCAAAAAGACCCCTTCCGGTGCGTTCTCCCGCCTCCTTGGACATTGTGACAGGCGGTGAGGACACCCACGCGTCCGGAGCATCGCCTTCCACCGCGTTCATGCGCGCTGTTCCTGGGCGGGCCAACGTCAACCGCCACAGATGTACAAGAATTGCGGCGGCAATGCCGGCCAGCAGCAACATATGTTCAATGCCAAAACTGGGCATGTTGCGCATGTTACGGGCAGGGGCGAACCAGAAAACGGCCCCCATTACCCCGTAAAGGACCACATAGATCGCGTCCCCCACACCCGACCAAAACGTTTTCCTCCTCATATCCGGCGCTCCTCTCACAGCTTGTCATAAGCCCAAGAAAAGCCTACCCCGACACCGCCCGCCTCTTCAATCTGCGTCAGTCGATGCAATCTGTGGACACTTCTTCCCTCTTCCTCAACAAGCACACTCCTAGTGTGCTTGCTTCTGGATTCTGACTCCTGTCTCCTGAATTCTTTTCCTGCGGCCTCCGGCCGCAGGAAAACCTAGTTCATCTCCCAGATCGTGCTCATGCCCATGCCGCCACCGGCGCACAGCGTGGCGAGCCCGAGGCTGTTGCCGCGGCGCCTCATCTCGTTCAGCAGCGTGATGATGATCCGCGCGCCCGTGCAGCCCACCGGATGGCCCAGGGCAATGCCGGACCCGTTCACATTGGCAATGTCCCGCTTGAAGCCCATGAGCTTCTCGCAGGCGAGATACTGCGCGGCGAACGCCTCGTTCAGCTCGATCAACTCGATGTCCGACATCTTGAGACCCGTGCGTTCGAGGGCCTGCTTCGTCGACGGCACCGGTCCGTATCCCATCAACTCCGGCTCCACCCCCGCCAGGCCGTAGCCGCGCAGTTTGGCGATCGGCGTGATGCCCAGTTCCCGGGCCTTGTCGGCGCTCATGAGAACCATGGCCGCCGCACCGTCGTTGATGCCGGCGGCGTTGCCGGCCGTCACCGTGCCGTCCGGCTTGAACGACGGTTTCAACTTGGCGAGTTGGGCCAGCGTCGTGCCGGGACGGAAATGCTCGTCCTTGTCGAACACGACGGGATCGCCCCTCTTCTGCGGGATTTCGACGGGAAGTATCTCGTCCTTAAACTTGCCGGCGTTGGTCGCGGCCTCGGCGTTTTTGTGCGAGCGGCAGGCAATCTCGTCCTGCTCCTCCCGGGAGATGTTGTATTTCTCCGCCAGATTCTCCGCCGTGATGCCCATGATCAGTCCGCACGACGGGTCCGTCAGCCCCACCAGGATCCCGTCGGTCAGAAGCCCGTGCTGCAGCTTGCCGCCCCAGCGCGCCTGGTCCAGCGTGTGCGGCGTGCGGCTCATCACCTCCACCCCGCCGGCCACCACGATCTCCTGGTCGCCCAGCATGATCTGCTGCGCCCCGTAGATCAGCGACTGCATCGCCGAAGCGCAGTTGCGGTGTATTGTCACGCCCGGCACGGTAATCGGCAGTCCGGCCTTGAGCGCCGAAAGCCGGCCCGTCACTATCTCATCCAGGCGCTGCATGCACTGGCCCACGATGACCTCGCCCACCGCCTCGGGCGGAACGCCAGCCCGGCGTATCGCCTCCTTGATGACAAGCCCCATCAGTTCGGGGGCGGGGGTGTCCCGCAGGGTCCCGCCAAAAGTGCCAATCGCCGTTCTCACCCCGGATACCGCCACTACTTCCTTCATTCCGTCTCTCCATGGTCAATGCAACAGAGTTTCTTCCATGTCGTCACTTAACACCCGACCCGCTCATGATTATTGCACCGGGAACCGATTGAGAACACCGGGATTTTCCCGGAACGGCGTTCCTTCAGGACGGTTCATTGCGAACCCCTGCCAAAGGCCGCGAATGGGTATTTCTCCGGCCCAGGAGCAGAATACAGCCTGACCGTATTCATCTTTTCCACACCGAACTTGATGCGCCGCCATCGCGGCAGATAAGCTGACCCCGCAGTTTGAACGTGACAGGGACTTAACCAGTGAGGAATTGGGCATGGGACACGCTGCAATTCAGGATGAGCTTGGCGCGCGCATTGCCGGAACGCCGATTCTGGACGCACACACACATTTGGTGGGCGGAAGACTGGGCGCGCGGGGCCTGCACGACATACTGCTCTATCACATGGCCGTGAGCGATCTTTACGCCGCCGGCTGCCCGAGCGGGAAACGCCTCACGGAATACCCACACTGGCCCAGCCCCGAAGAAGCCGAGGCCCGCATACAGGAGGCCATTCCCTATCTTCGCCATGTCCGGAACACGAGCATGTCCTGGGCAATGCGCCTTCTCTTTCACGACCTGTATGGGTGGGACGAAGAAATCACGCCGGACAACTGGCGGAAGCTGGACGGGCTCATCCGCGAACGGGCCGATGACCGGGCCTGGCACCGCGAGGTCATCCGCCGGGCCAACATCAAACGCCTGTGCACCGAGTGGGCGCGACGCGGGGTCGATGAAACCGGCACCGGGCCCGATGACGCGATTCTCCAGTACTCCCTTGAATGGGCCTTCTTCTCGCGCTGCCAGTGGGGCGAATACGACACCGCCGTGTACGAACTGGAGCGCTGCTGGGGGCGCGAACCCGAAAGTCCGACACCCATCGGCGGCACGCGCCCAACTCCGGACCGGACCATTCGGACCCTGGACGACGTGCATGAGGCGGTGGAATGGTTCGTCGGCCGCATCCCCGCCGGACAGATCACGTCGAACGCGACGCACATCTCGACCGACGTGGATTTTCGGCCCGTGACGGATGCCGAGATGAATGCGGCCCTCGCCCGGCGCGGGCATGCCGGTCCCGCCGAACGCGACGTCTACGCATCCTACATCAATGAGGCCTTCCTCTCCTCCTTTGAGCGGCATTTCGGCGACACGCTTCTGTTCCAGTTCAGCACCGCCGCCGAGCCGCTGCCCTTTGAAACCTCCAGCCGCATTTCACAGCGCACGCTTGCGCAGCTAGCGGAAATGATCGGCCGCCATCCGGGGGTGCGCTTCCAGTGCCACGTGTCGAGTGCCCACGCCAACCAGACCCTGTGCACGCTCTGCCGCGAACTGCCCAACCTGTCGCTGGCGGGCTACTGGTGGCACAACTTCTTCCCGTCCATCATGACGCGGATCATGGACGAGCGCATCGACATGCTGCCGACGAACAAGCAGGTGGGCTTCATTTCCGACGCGTACTGCATCGAATGGACCTATGCCAAGAGCCGGGTGGTGCGGCAGCTCCTCACGGAGGTCCTGTCGGCAAAGGTGGCGCGCGGCATGTTCAACGTGGACACGGCCGCGGGCATCGCCCACGATATCTTCTACGAGACCCCCTGGACGCTGTGCGGCATGCGGCCCGCCTCCGAAGAGGCGCTCGGCGCCTAGTCATCCTTGAACAACGCATGGAGTCCGGCCGTCGCGGCAGGCCCAAATCTCCCTTCGAAGGGGGAAAACCGCCGCGAGGCGGCAGGGGAATGTTGTGTCACGGCATGGTCCATACCGAACTTTCCACGCTTGACACCCAGCCTTTTCACCTTCAATATCATCCGCAGGCAGGTGAGCGGGTTTGCCCCCCGCCGGATACCGGAGCGCAGGTGCCCGCACCACTTGGGTGCTGCGGAACGGTGCAACAGAGGAGTGCGGGTCATGAAAAGGCTTCCATGGCTGATGGGGTTTGGACTGCTGGCGATGTGTCTGGCGGCCACGGGGTGCAAGCCGCCTGTGGCGGATTTCAGCGCCAGCCTGACATCGGATACCGCGCCTTCGCCGGTGCAGTTCACGGACACATCAACGCCGGGCGGTTCGTCCATCAAGGCATGGCACTGGCTGTTCGGCGACGGCACGGAGAGCGCGGAGCAGAATCCCGCCCACGTGTACCTCGACCCGGGCACGTACAACGTGTCGCTGGAAGTGACCACCTCGGCGGGAAGCGATACGGCATTGAAACTCAACCTCATCACCGTGGGCATCCCCAATGCGGGCACCGTCGAAACCATCATGCTGCCCGGCGATGTGCCGCTGGAGATGGTGTGGATTCCGGGCGGCGCGTTCACAATGGGCAGCCCGGACACCGAGAAGGACGGGCACAGCGATGAAGGGCCGCAACATACAGTAACCTTCGCCTCCGGGTTCTGGATGGGCAAGAATGAGTTGACCAAGCGGCAGTGGCAGGCGGTGATGGCGACTATGCCGTGGATTGGACAATCCAATTGGCTTGACGATCCGGACAGTCCGGCGGTGTACGTGTCCTGGGAGGATGCGCAAGACTTCTTGACTGGGTTGAACGACCACACCGGCAGGACGTTCCGCCTGCCCTCCGAGGCGCAGTGGGAGTATGCGTGCCGTGCAGGAACGATATCCCGCTTCTACTGGGGCAACGACTCGGGATATACGGCTATTGGAGACTACGCCTGGTATGTGGACGATTTATCGGGCAATACGTACGCGCATGTGGTGGGCGGGAAGACCGCCAATGCTTTTAGTTTGTACGACATGAACGGGAACGTATCGGAATGGTGCCAAGACTGGCTTCATGGCAATTACGTGGGTGCACCGACAGATGGCAGCGCATGGGAGACGCCTTCGGGTCAGGTCAGGGTGCTGCGGGGTGGCATGTGGGGGAGTATCGCGAAGGAATGCCGGTCGGCACGGCGCAACGGCTGCCTTCAAGACATCGGGGGCGGCATGTTCGGTTTTCGCGTTGTGCGGACTCCGTAGCACTTCGGATGGTTGCCTTGTGACCCTTTGTCCGGTCTGAAGTTGATGCCGGTTCCAGGCTGCAAACCGGTTGCAGGCGGGTGAGTGGGTTTGCCATTGTCCGAGTGTCGGCGCGAAGGGCATATGCACCGCATGCCGTATGCGATACGGTGTGACCGGGGAGTGTGTTTCATGAATAGACGGTCATGGCTGGCGGGGATTGGAATGCTGGCGGCGTGTCTCGTAACCGCGGGATGTCCGTCGAGTTCTTCCGTGCCGAATTTGGCGGGCCTGACGCAGGCGGCGGCGACCAGTACGCGCATGTGGTGGGCGAGAAGACGGCGAATGCCTTTGGCTTGTTTGACATGAACGGAAACGTCTGGGAGTTCTGCCAGGACTGGTACCATAACGACTATGCGGGGGCGACGACAGATGGCAGTGCGTGGGAGTCGCCCATGGGCACATTTCGGGTAATGCGCGGGGGCGCATGGTACTCCACCGATGCGGTGTACTGCCGGTCTGCGTTTCGCAACGGCTGCGATCCGGACCACATTTCCCACGGCATCGGCTTGCGTGTGGTGAGGGTTCCCTAGCGCAGTAGATTGTTGCACCGCGACCTTCGGCCTGCAACCCCTGGTTGGCATCCGGAGCATGCCCAGGGGGAGCGGCAAGAGGACCGCTTCGGAAGAGGAAACTCTCCGGCCTCCACCCTGGCGGCGCTCCGCGGTCAGGCTGCGATGGGGCCCGTCCGGCCGGGATGCAATGCTCCTAGAACCGGTGGGAATGCAGCACGTAGATCGACAGATTGTTGATCTCCGACGGATGGTGATCGAAGAACAGATACCCCGCGGCCAGAATCAGCGAATCATTCTTTCCAATCGGCGTTTCCACGCCGATGCGCGGGCTGATGTAGTCCGTGGGTTGATACAGTTTCTCCTTCACCTGCAGGGACAGGGGAAGATGCTGTATCTGCAGGCGGGCCGCCACGGATTCGCGCGCATCAACATGGCCGACAGCCCCCTCAATAAACGGTCTGCTGGACCGCAGCGCGTCCATGATCGCGCTTCGGGTCGGGTCCCTTTCCAGAACCGGCTTGCCCCACGGGTAATAATCCACGCCCGCGGCGGCAAACCAGATTCTCCGTCCGAATCCGACTTTGACATTCAGCGGCAGGGGCAGCGGATAGTTGGTCTTGTTCATCACGTCGCCGACGATCCCGCCAACGTCGACAAACCAGGACCACTTGGCATTGATGTCGCGGCCCAGCGCCAAATGCAGGTCGTAAAGTTCAAAATCGTTGCTCAGGTCTTTGAACGTTCTTGGCCGGTCCCAGCCGGGTATCAGCAGGCCAAAGGGAACGTTCAGTTGATTATGGATTCGCGATTCCGATTCCTTGATCCCGGCGTGCACATTGGCCAGGCCCCACTTGAGAAACCACCGGTTCTCCCAGGCGTCCCCGGCGTCTTTCGCCGCTTCGCCGGAATTCTCTGTTGAAGACGCCACTGTCGTCTTGGCGTTCTCCGGAGTGCCGGAGGCCTGCGGAAGGGGGTCGGCGGACCACACCGTTCCGCACATCAACAACACCAGGAATGGGCACAGGAACCAACTGCGCACGAAATACCCCTTGCACACTGAAGCGTTCATAGGCACCTCTGCTTCCGGGTAATCCATCCAACCTAACCCATTAAGAGAATAGCACACCCGGTCTTAATCGTCCAGAGAAGAATCTCCCGGGAGCCGGAAAGCGGAACTTCAGTGGAAAACCCTATTCGCTGTCCAGCACCTCCCGCACCTTGGCGGCCAGGTCTCTTGCGGAAAACGGCTTCTGGATGAACTGCACCCCCACGTCCAGCACCCCGTGGTGGACGATGACGTTGGCGGTATAGCCGGACATGAACAGGCGTTTGAGATGCGGATGAAGGGCTGAGATATTGTTGGCCAGGTCCCGGCCGTTCATTTCGGGCATGACCACGTCGGTCATCAGCAGGCGGATCTCACCGGAATACTGCCGGGCAATGCGCATGGCTTCCACCGGACCGTGGGCGACAAGCACGGTGTAGCCCTGTGCCTCGAGCAACTTGGTGGTCAGTTTCAGCACGGCCGGCTCGTCCTCCGCCAGCAGGATCGTCTCCTGCCCGCGCAGGGCCGGTCCCGCGGCGCTTTGCGGCCTTGCCGGCTCGACTTCATCCGCATGCCGGGGCAGATAGACCGCGAAGGTCGTTCCGGCGCCGGGCTCACTGTAGACGTTGATAAAGCCGTTGTTTTGCCTGACCGCGCCGTACACCGTGGCGAGGCCGAGACCGGTTCCCTCGCCGACACCCTTGGTCGTGAAGAAAGGCTCGAAAATGTGGGCCAGGGTCGCCTTGTCCATGCCGCGGCCGTCATCACTGACGGCCAGCATCACATACTCTCCCACCGCAAAGCCCCCGTGATCGATGCAGTATTCCTCGTCAAAGATTTTGTTTCGCGATTCGATAGTGATCTTGCCCACGTCCGCAATGGCGTCCCGGGCGTTAACGCACAGGTTTGCCAGAATCTGGTCGATCTGGGACGGGTCCACCTTGACCGCCCAAAGATTCGCCGCGGGATGCCACTCCAGATGAATGTCCTCGCCAATGAGCCGCTGCAGCATCTTGAGCATGCCGGACACGGTGTCATTCAGGTCTAGCACCCTGGGTGCGACGGTCTGCTTGCGGGCGAAAGTCAGCAGTTGCCGTGTGAGTTCGGCGGAACGCTCCGCCGCCCTGCGGATTTCCACAAGGTCTTCATGGAGCGGCTGGGCCGGGTCCACCTGGCCCAGTGCGATTTCAGCGTACCCGAGGATGGCTGCCAGCATGTTGTTAAAGTCATGCGCCACGCCGCCCGCCAACCGGCCCACCGATTCCATCTTTTGGGCCTGTTGAAGCTGGTTTTCGAGCTTGGCCTTTTCCTCCTCGGCCCGTTTCGTCTCTGTAATGTCCCAAATGATTCCGCTAATCCTTTGCGGTTGCCCGCCCTCGTCACGGACCAGCCTGCCGCGGGCACTGATATGGTGGATGGTTCCGTCCGGCCATACAGCGCGGTACTCCGGGGCATACGGCACGTGCTGCGCGATGGTCCGGGACAAAGCCGCCGCAAGTTTCTCATGGTCCTCCGGATGCACCGCGGCGAAAAACTCGGCGGCCGTTCCGCCAAATGTTTCCGGGTTCAATCCGAGCAAATGGCAGACCTGGTCGTCAAAGCTGCGCCGGTCAGCAGGGATGTCCCAGTACCACGCGCCCATGTGCGCCGAACGCAGCGCGAGTTCAAGCTCCGCCTCGCTCTCCCGTAGCGCCTCCTCCGCCTGCTTGCGGTCTGTGATGTCCAGGCAATGACCGATATATCCTATGAACTCCCCCTTGCTGTTGCAGCGCGGGGCCCCCTCATCGAGCAGCCAGCGGTATTCGCCGTCGTGCCGGCGCAGACGGTACTCCATGCAAAACTCCTCCCGCCGCTCAAACGCCCCGACATAAGTGTCCAGACAACGCTGGAAATCATCGGGATGCACGCCCTCCGCCCAGCCGTTCCCCATTTCCTGTTCGAGGCTGCGCCCGGTAAATGCAAGCCAGACGCGGTTGAAATAGTTGCACAGTTTGTCCGTTCCGGATGTCCAGATGAGCGCCTGGCCGGAATCCGCCAGGGTTCTGAAGTTCTGCTCGCTTTCCCGCAGCGCCTCCTCTGTCTGTTTGCGTTCGGTAATGTCCTCAATGGTCGCCATGGTGCGCACGGCCTGCCCGGAAGCTTCGCGAATGACCGTCATGTTCACGTTCACCCAGATCGTCGTGCCGTCCTTGCGGAGGTAACGCTTTTCCATGCGGTAATGCGGCGCTTCGCCGCGGATGACACGCTGGAATGCATCCCAGTCCCGCTCGCGGTCTTCCGGATGGGTAACCTCCGGAACGCGTAACGCAAGCAATTCCCTCGCGGTGTAGCCGGTAATGTCGCACATCTTCTGGTTTACGCGCAGGAGCCGTCCCGTATGGGGGTCGGCCTGGGCCATGCCGACGGAGGCCATTTCGAACATGGCCTTGAATTGCCTATCGCTTTCCTCGCTCTCCTGCCTTGCCTCAAGCACTCTGAGACTTTTCAGCCCATTTCCAGAGATAACCTCAATTAAACTCCTGACGAAGCAGAGATACCCGTCCAACTGGCCCTGGGTCCGCACTGGCACCTTCTTGACGGCCTCAAGGTACAGATCCTCATCGAAGCCATATATCCTTGCCCGCGCCCGGAAGAACTCCAAGTCCGGACCTTCCAGAAAGAATTGGCCGGTGAAAAAATTGCCGAGGTGCGTGCCGTTTACATTGATGGGTGTGGCCGTGTCGAAAAGCCCGTGCGAGCAGCGGTAGCTGACGGTGGACTCCCCTGCCACCGCGCCGTCAATAACATGCTGGTTGCTCTTGACGCACTCCCGTTCGCATTCTTTGTGTCGTCGGTGGAATTTTGTGCAGACATCCTGCCACGCGGTAGCTGTGAGGATGTTGCCGTCCGTGTCAATGATGGCCGAAGGAAAGGAATAGACTTCGTAGAGCCTGTCTTGAAGCGCCTGCAACTGTTCTATGTCAATCAGGTCCTGAAGTCTGTACTTCACCGTTCTTCCTCCAGTCATGCCCGAAAGATTAATGGATACCGTCATTCAGTTTCACGCGCGCGAACCACAACTCCCATTTACTTTTCCAGCATATTCTGATCTGCCCGCAGGTTCAAGCCTCGAATCTTGTGGTCGGAACCAATCTTGAATCGGGCCAAGAAGCCATGATCGGACCGCCCTTGGCAGGCCTTGCTCCTGGTATCAGCACCCCGGAAGGACAAGTACACCGTGTCACGGGTCACAAGAGCGCCCAATGGGACGGTCAGGGAATCGGCACCCACTTAATCGCCGA
>CAIJOU010000952.1 GCA_903822375.1 Candidatus Hydrogenedentota bacterium | reverse complement strand
TACCGTGAACCTGCTTGATGGTTGCCGTGGTTTCCGTAAGGAACTCGGACCCCTTGTCCGCGAGACCTTCGCCCTTCTCCATAATGCTCTTGACATGGTCGACAATATCTTTTGCATCCTTGTCGCCGAGCTGGGCAAGTTCGGTGTTGACTTTCTCCGCTATACCGGAAACCCTGTCCATAACTTCCGTGATCTGCGAGCTTATGGCGCCGAAAGTGGACAGTTTTGTCGGTATCTGGCTGTTTGGGGGCAGCGGGCCTTCCAATGGATTCCCGCCCTCAAGACCAACGGCCATGGTTCCCGCCGCGAGACTGTAGAGGACCAACTGTCCCTGCACACCGTTGTGCAACGTGACCTTGTGGGGGTCTATAAGAGCCTCGACATGGGCCTTGCGGTTCTCGGTGACGAAAATCTCTTTGACCTTGCCGACGGGCACACCGAGATAGACGACCAAACCGCCCTCGTAAAGACCCAGGATGGACTCGTCGAACTCGAGCCAGTAGGAGGTTCCCGGCGCCTTATACAGGCCGGTAATCACCATGGTGGCAACAGCCAGCAGGCCGATGCACACGCCCAGAAAGGCGCCGACTTTTACTTTTTGCTTTCGCGTGGCCACAACGCTAACCCTCTTATTGTGAGTGCATGCTCATGCGAGCTGCCGTTGTTCAATATGCTCATCGGGACGCCGCTCAAAGAACTGCTTCACACGCTCGTTTTCACACTTCTCCACCTCGTCCAGGGTTCCGAGAAAGATAACCTTGCCCCGGTCCAGCATGAGGATACGCTCTGCGGCGAGCCGAATCGAGTCAAGTTCATGGGTGACGATGACAAAAGTGGAGCCCAGCAGCCGGTTGAGCTTAATGATCAGCTCGTCCAACCCGGCGGCCATGATGGGGTCGAGACCCGCGGATGGCTCATCGAAGTAGACCAGGGGCGGGTCAACCGCAATGGCGCGGGCGAGCCCGGCCCGCTTGCGCATGCCGCCGGACAAATCACTGGGCATGAGATGTTCGGCCTGCGACAGGCCGACAGGCTGAGCTTCATCTTCACGAGCGGTTTGACGAGGCTTGGGTCCACCGCGCCGAACTCGACCATGGGCATGGCGACATTGTCTCCAACGGTCATGGAATTGAAGAGCCCGCTGGATTGAAAGGCGATGCCGATGGACTGCTGCATGACGGCCAGTTCATCCTCGTCCATGCTGGCAATGTCGTTGCCCTGGAACACTATCCGCCCGGAGGTGGGCCGGAGCAGGCCGCACATGTGCTTGAGCAGGGTGCTCTTGCCACATCCGCTGCCGCCGATAATCATGAAGATCTCGCCGCGGCGGACGTTGAAGGAGACACCGTCGAGCACCTTTGTGTCGCCGTAGTGTGTGACGAGGTTTTCCACCTCGATAATGATGTCGTCGTTGGTTTCCATGAGTCCGCTTGCGGTGGATCCGTCCTATTTCAAAATGTAGTAGAAGAATGACGCGAAGACAATATCGATGACAATGAGCGTGAATATGTCCATGACCACGGCGCGGGTGGTCATGCGGCCGACGCCCCTGGAGCCGCCCGTGACGCGAAATCCGTTGTGGCAGCCGATGAGCGCGATGGCTATGGCAAAGAAGAACGATTTAAGCAGGCCCTGGCCGATGTCGCCCATCGTCGTGGCGCCCAGAGTCTGCTCGTACCAGATGGAAGGCTGGAACCCAAGCACGAAAATGCCCCAAAGCGCGCCGCCGAGAATGCCGGAGACCATGCCCAGCACAGTCAGGCAGGGCAGGGCGACGACCATGGCGAGCAGCTTCGGCGCGACAAGGTACTGTGTCACGCTGATGCCCATGCCGCGCAGGGCGTCAATTTCCTCCTGCACCTCCATGGTGGCGATTTCAGCGGCAATGGCGGCGCCGGTGCGGGCGGAAACAACGGTGGCGGTCATGACGGCGGCCAGTTCCCGCGCAAAGGCGATCACGACCAGATTGGCGACGAATATCTGGAGGCCGAACGCCTCGACCTGCTTGGCCGAGAGCATCGCGATGATCAGCCCCAGCAGAAAATTCATCAGGCAGACGATGCGCACCGCGCGCACGCCCATTTCATGCAGTTCGTCCATGAATGCGCCGAAACGGAATCCCCGGCCTTCCAGCGGCGCCACCAGGGTCCAGTAGATGGCGTCTGTGCAGAGTCCTACGAATTCGCCGGCTTCCTTGAAGAAGCTAATGGCCTCGCCGCCGAACTCTTCAAAGAGCACCAGTTCGGTCCGGGTGTCGGCCGCCGGATTCTTCATGCCCGGTTCGAGCATGTCCATAAAGGCAGCCACGTCGCCCCCCGCACCGACACAGTCTGCCGATTTGCCGCGGCTGCGCAGGCGTTCGGAAATACGCAAAATCCACGCGCCGCCGAAGGAGTCCATGGACTGGGTCGCGGACAGGTCCAGTTCCACATTCTCCGGGGGAACCTTTTTGCCGCAGACCTGTTCAAACAGGATGCGTCCCGTCTCTTGGTCGAGCTTTTCGGGGCATGTAATGCGCTTGGGGCTCATTGCTGCCCCTCTGCACGGTTGCGGACCAAGTCCTCGAATTCAGCTTCGGAAAGGACCTTCACGCCGAGTGTTCGGGCTTTTTCGAGTTTGGAACCGGCATCCGCTCCGGCAATCACATAATCCGTCTTCTTGCTGACGCTAAGCGAGGGTCTTCCGCCCAGGGCCTTGATGCGCGCTTCGATGCCGTCACGAGTATAGTTCTTCAACGTTCCTGTGGCCACCAAGACCATTCCGGCCAACGGCTGTGCTCCGACTCCTCCCTCTTTTATTGCATGTGCCAAGCTGACTCCGACTTCACGAAAGCGCTGAACAAGACTCTTGTTCTCCTCAACCTCAAAAAACTCAACAATGCATTCGGCTACCACATCTCCAATGTCAGACCAACTCGTCAAAACTTCAAAAG
>CAIJOU010000951.1 GCA_903822375.1 Candidatus Hydrogenedentota bacterium | reverse complement strand
GAATTCCTGGAGCGCCCTGCTCTATGAGTTCCTCAGCCTGCCGAGCGGCGTAGTAGACCCCCACCGAGAACTGGCCCTCGTCATCGTCCCCGTGCACCTCCAGCCGCCGTACGAGTTTTTGGGTCAGATGGGTCCCGCACATTCCCGTAATGCGTTTAATCTGGGTCAGATTGGTGACGGGAAGCAGGCCGGGCACCACGGGAACGTTGATTCCCGCCGCCGCGCAGCGGTCCCGAAACCGAAAATAGTCGCCGTTGTCGTAGAAGAGTTGTGTGATGATGGCATTGGCGCCGGCATCCACCTTGCGCTTAAGATGCTCGAGGTCTTTGGCGAGTGACGGCGCCTCGGGGTGTGTCTCCGGATAGCCCGCCACGATCACGCCCAGTGCTGGAAACTCGGCCCGAAGGAGCGCAACCAGCTCCTCCGCATAGCTTAACCCTCCCTCAACGGGTTCGAACGCCGTCTCGCCCTGGGGCGGGTCGCCGCGCAGCGCCACGATACGGTCCACACCCGCCCCAATGGCCCGCCGGATATAGTCGCGCAGTTCATCCTGCGTGGACCCCACGCAGGTGAGGTGCGACGCAATGGGCATTCTGGGGTAGGAATTATGAATAGACCGCAGCACGTCGAGTGTGCGTTCGCGGGTGGAACCGCCCGCGCCATAGGTGCAGGTGATAAAGGCCGGTTTGCAAAGCACCAGTTCTCTGAGGTGCTCAAACAGGCTGTGCATGCCCTCGTCGGTCTTGGGCGGAAAGAGTTCGAAAGAGATGCCGGGTTTTCCCTGACTGTACGCTTCGGACAATCTAAGCGGTTGCTGTTCCATGACCAATCCATTCACCTCCAATTGTTGTCCCATTCTATGCAGTGGCGGGCATGTGTGCAACCCTTAGCGCCATGAGGGAAGGTCTGTGCCTTCCGCCGGAAGCGCCGTCTGCCAACCTGGTTCGCCCTTCCAGCACAAAAAACAATGTGTAACTTGAATCCGAGCCAATACGAAGCTATAATAGGGTTTCCTTCGCCCCCCAACGGGTGTCGGAAGCCATGTTCGTGGGGTCGTAGCTCAGTTGGGAGAGCGCTTGAATGGCATTCAAGAGGTCAGGAGTTCGATCCTCCTCGGCTCCACCATTTTTCTTCCCTGCAATCCGTTGAAATCCCCTGCAAATAAGCCCTGAAACGGGGCTTTGTCTGCTTTCGGTGTCACCACCGTAATTCCCCCCGATGTTGCACTCCAATGCGGATTGTTGCACCAAAATGCGAGCAAGTGGGGCAACCGTTGGGGCAACCAAATTTGCCAGGTTCGGCAACACGTTCACCGCCCCGGCCACGTCCATCAGTCCCAGATGGGTGTAGACGTTCGCCGTCATTGTCGGCGTGCTGTGACGCATGGCCCGCTGTGCTACCTGCAAGGATACGCCGGACCTCGCCAACAGTGTTCCAAAAGTGTGCCGCAAAGCGTGAACGTCAATCATCCGCCCAGCAGAGTCGCGGGTATCTATCCGGTCAACCTCGACTTCAATATCCTTGCCGTCCTTGTCTTTTCTCTTACGTTTCACTTTCATTGTAACGGCAAGCCCCGCCGCCAGGGCGTCAGCCTTGAACACCTTGCTCATGTTCTCGGGAACGTCCAGCAGCGGTGCATTGTCCATCGTCAACCGGTCGAACGGCACAATAGACGCGCCACGTTGCCCAAAGAGACGCGCCCGGCGTTCGGAGAGATAGTCTTTCAGTTCAGGCACAAAGCCAGTGGCGACAGGAATCTGAGCGCCGCGCCGGGCCTTTTCGTCGCGGGCTTGGAGAATCAGATGCGGATGAACGTCATCAAGACGGCAAGCACCAATGGTGATGCTCCGAAGTTCACCCCAACGGAGGCCGGTCAGCACGGCCAGCTTGTAGGCGGTGGCCCGGACAGTGCCAAGCCATTGCAGGGCGTCTTTCGTGGCATCGGTCAGGTCGGCCCTGTCGCTTTCCATTGCTTCGCCGCGACCCTTGTTACCCTTGTATGCGTCCCGCAAGGGGCGGTTGTAGGCCGCGTCAAACAGCTTGTTAAGTTCGTCCGGGGTCAGTGCTCGGCGTGGGTGCTTCTGGTCTGCATGAGCGTCACGCTTGGCAAGCCCGGCGAACGGGTTCTTGTTCATACGCCCGTGCTTCACCAGCCAAGCGGCGAACCCATGCCATGCGCTGATCGTCTTGTTGTGGCTCATAGCTCCCATGACGGATTTGGGATCGTCGAGGTCTTTAGGGGTGACTGCCCGCACTTCCAGCCATGCGGCCAGAGTGGAACCGGACAGGTTGCGTAGTGTCTTCCAGCCCAGTTCCTTTACGTTGTTGTTGAGGTACATGCCGACGTTGTAGACGTGCTGGCCGGACAGGCCAAGGGCTTTCATGTGGTTGGTATAGTCCGTTATCGCGGCGGACACATCTCCGGTCATCTTCTTGGACACGTCGAGTTCGCTCTCTGTGGCGATACCGGCCTTTACCCGCTCCACATCGGAGGCCAGCGTATTCATGCGGGACTGAGCCGCACCTTTGTCCTTGCATCCCGTGGATTTCTCCACCACAGGACCGGCGGCAGTCCTATACTTGCAATACCATGTTGCCGACTCCGTGACAATGCGGCCAGTGTCATTTACTGGGGCCGTTCGCACCTTGCCCTTGACTGTCCACCGGGCGAAGCTCTTGCCTTTCTTGGTGAACAGTTCCGCATCCGGCGGCATGGGTCGGGTCGTGGACTTCTTGAACAGGTGCGCCATGGTTACTTCTCCCCTTTGGTCAACTTGATACCGAAAAACTCAACCAGCAGTTCCGCTTGCTCCAGGCTCAAGCTGGTACTCCCACGCATGAATCTGCAAATGCTGTTTCGGTTTACGCCAGAAAGGGCTTCCAGTTTCCTGTCGGATAGTCCGCAGTTTCGGATAGCCTCTTTGAGTATGTCAGCAATTGGCGGCATGCTATTAGTGTAGCCATATGAGCCCCCTGTGTCAAGCGTGATGTTTCCTGGGCCGTCCGGCGTGTGGCGTGGGCCGGTCATTTCGTCTCGTGGTATGTCAGTCATACTTCGTCCTCCTTGAGTCTTTGTGCGTCCCAATCGCGCGCCAGTGTGTGCGCGCGGTATATAATGTCTAGCGATTTGGTGGATATTGCTAGCCATAGGTACGGCTTGGCGGGTAAGTCTGGTTTCTTTCGCATTGGTCAGTTAGTCTCCGGGCCAGAATAGGTCAGTCGAAAGTCTGGGAGTGTTCCCCAGAACGGGGGGAAGAGAGGGAACCCAGAATGGTTCCTCTCCCCCCCGTAGGGGACCCCAGAATTCTG
>CAIJOU010000950.1 GCA_903822375.1 Candidatus Hydrogenedentota bacterium | reverse complement strand
GATGGAGAACCTGGCTGCGGATATGGTTATCAACGCCAGCATCAGTCTACTGTTTCCCAACGCTTCCGGTGACGGGCATCTGTTCATGAGGCTCTACGAATCACACGGCATGGAAGGACTGCTTCGTCCATTGAGTCGCATGTATGACAGCCGTTACAGCAGCCTGTACGACACATTCTACAGATGCGGGGCAAACGCTCCACATTTGAGCACTGGCGAGGTTATCCAAGCGTTGAAGGTGCTCACGCCCATGACTGAAGTGCGCGCCATACTACTGCTAGGTTCCCATGGTGCTAATTCCGAGGACAGGAAGAATGGCAACACCCTTGGCGGTCTTTCCGCTGAGGCCCTTTGCCGGATTGCCGAGGACCTGAGAAAGTCAGCCAAGTTGCCAAACAATCGCGGAGCGGGTTACGGGAATAGCCTGTACGAATTGTTCATCGAAGCCCTGAAGACGCACTTGTCGATCCGGAAGGTGCTCCTGCAGAAGTTCGCCACCAAGCAAAAGGTGGATCGCTTCAAACAGAGCATCCATCGGACATCCATCGGTGTTTCGCCTATTCCGTTGCATCCCTCCAAAAGGGATCTTGTCATGCTTGCTTCCGGTATTACGCCGTTCCACTACCACAACCACGTGCAACGCGTGGCGACAAAGGAACATGGACTGGCCGTCTATTTGGATGTGTCAGGCAGTGTCAACCAATACTTGCCGGAAATAGTGGGAATTCTGTCAAGTTTACGGGCGGAACTGAAGTCGATCTTCCTGTTCAGCAACAAGGTGGTTGAAGTGCCGTTCAAGACGCTTCTCGCCGGAAAGGTTCAAACCACCTACGGCACCGATTTCGACTGCATCGCCGAGTCGATTATGGAACGGAATATGGACAAGGCCATCGTGCTCACCGACGGCTATGCCAGTCTTAACGGGGAGAAACAGGCGGAACTGAAGAACCGTAAACTCCAAGCCTTGACCATCCTCTTCGGTGGCAAGACTGACTGCGATGAGTTTCTACCCTTCGGAGACGTTGTCCAACTTGCCGACATAACAAACTGACAGGAGGTGAACGCCATGGAATACAGAGTAATCTGGACAATTGACCTGGATGCGGACTCACCGGAGGATGCTGCGCGTAAGGCACTTGCCATACACCGCGATTCTGACTCCATTGCCACACACTTTGAAGTGAAAGATCCGGAGGGCCGGACTCAGGAAGTTGACCTGGAATAGCCTTCCGGATATATGCGTCGAAAAACCAACACAAGACCCGACAGGGACAACCATGCCCTGCCGGGTTCTTCATCTACAAGGAGATGACCATGAAACTTTTTGGACGTGCGGAGGAAACAGCCCAGCGCATTGTTGACGCATTCAAGGAGCCTGGCAAGTTGCCAAAAGCCTTGGCTCCTGTCTTCATCCACCGCAACGACGAAAACTTACCGTGCAGGCGCTGGTCCTGGTACAACCAACTGCTCGTTACCTTGTCGGGAACCGCGGACGCCAGGGGTATGAAACAGTGGAACCATGCCGGCAGAAAGATCAAGAAAGGTTCAAAGGCCATTTGGATACTCGCACCATGCCTCAAAACCATTCGTGAAAAGGACGACAACGGTGAGGAAACCAAGCGCAATATCCTGTACGGCTTCAAAGGTACCCCCGTCTTTGCGCTTGAGGATACCGAAGGCAAAACGCTCCCAGGCAACGAGAAATCCGATGAATGGCTCCGTAATCTGCCTCTTTTGGAAGTGGCGGAGTCATGGGGTATTCATGTTGGCACGTATTCCGGGGAGAACAAGAATACGCTTGGATACTTCCAGTTCGGTACAGGCCGGAAGGCCATCATGATGGGAGTGGAGAATCTCAGCACTTGGGCCCACGAGTTGGTTCACGCGGCCGATCATCACCTGACCAAACTCACTGATGACCGG
>CAIJOU010000949.1 GCA_903822375.1 Candidatus Hydrogenedentota bacterium | reverse complement strand
TCGGCGATTTCGTCGAGCACCTCCTCCATCTGGGCGGTGAAACTGACATCGACGTACTCCGCGAAGTGGCCGCGCAGCAGGATGGTCACGGCAATGCCGAGATAGGAGGGGGCCAGGGCCTGTCCCACCCGTTCGACATAACCGCGCAGCTGGATGATCGAAATGGTGGGCGCGTAGGTCGACGGCCGGCCGATGCCCTCCTCCTCCAGGCGGCGCACCAGCGAGGCTTCGGTGAATCGCGCGGGCGGCTGCGTTTCATGCTGCACCGGGTCCACCGCATTGAGGGCGATGGGCTGGCCCGGGCCGACGAGCATGCCCCCGGTGAGCGCGGGCAGTTCGGTCTCCTTCTGCTGGCTTTCCATGACCCGCAGGAATCCGGCGAAGGTGATCACCTGACCGGCGGCGCGGAACAGGGCGCGCTTCCCGGCGGCGTCGGCCTCAATGTCGACCGTGGTCTTGAGCAGTTCCGCGTCCGCCATCTGCGAGGCGACGGCGCGGTTCCACACGAGCCGGTAAAGCTTCAACTCGTCGGGATTCAGGTACTTGGCAACCTGCTCGGGCGTGCGTGAAAGGTGCGTGGGCCGGATCGCCTCGTGGGCTTCCTGGGCCATGCGCGACTTGGTCGTGTACTGGCGGCGCGCGTGGTACCGGCTTCCAAACAGTTTCTCAATGACCTCGCCCGCTTCGGCCAGCGCTCGTTCGCTGAGCACAACCGAATCGGTGCGCATGTAGGTGATCAAGCCTTCGCGCTCGCCTTCGCCAAGGTCCACGCCCTCATAAAGCCGCTGCGCAATCTCCATGGTCCGGCGCGGCGAAAAGCCGTACGCGGACGATGCGGCCTGCTGCAGCGTGGAGGTGATAAACGGCGGCTGGGGCCGCTGGCGGCTTTCTTTCTGGTCCACGGTCGTCACGCGCCAGGGAACCGCCGCGAGGGCCGTCTGCGCCAGTGTTTCGGCGGCGGCGCTGTCCAGCCAGGTGACCCGTTCCGCGCCGGCGACCTTCAGCAACCCGGTGGCGGCGTCAAAATCCTTGCCCTCTGCCACGCGCCTGTCGTCCAGCGAGACGAGTCCGGCGGTGAATTCCTTGCCCTGGGCGGAGAGCTTCGCCTCAACATCCCAGTATTCGGCCCGGTGGAACGCGCGGCGCTCCTCTTCGCGCTCGACCACCAGCCGCACGGCCACACTTTGCACCCGGCCCGCGCTGAGCCCCGTGCGCACCCGTTTCCAAAGCACCGGCGACAATTCGTAGCCGAAAAGACGGTCGAGGATGCGGCGTGTTTCCTGGGCGCGCACCAACTGATCGTTGACCTGCCGCGGCGAGGCGACGGCCTGCTCGATGGCCGTCTTGGTGATTTCGTGAAACGCGATGCGGCTGACCGGCACCTTCGGTTTGAGCACCTCAAGCAAGTGCCAGCTGATGGACTCTCCCTCGCGGTCTTCGTCCGTTGCGAGAACGACCTCATCGGCCTCCTTGCACAGCTTCTTGAGTTCGGCGAGATTCTTCTTGCTTTCCTTTTGCACGACATAGACCGCGCGAAACCCGTGGTCCACATCCACGGCCAGACGGGCCCACGGCTCGGATTTGAATTCCTCCGGGATTTCATCGGCCGACTTGGGAAGGTCGCGGATATGCCCGTAACTGGCCACAACTTTATAGTCCCGACCAAGGAACTTGCCAATGGTCTGGGCCTTGGCCGGAGATTCTACGATGACAAGTTTCAAAGCGTTCGTCCTCTACTGGTTGAGGCGTTGCCGCCGCGCGATGGGACCCGGCTTGTGTGAAAGGGGAAGTCACACCTCCCGCCGGAACATGCCATCGGAACGCAAACTTCACCACAAATCCTTGTCAAAAAGCAACCCAAAAAGCAAATCGAAGAATAGTGGGTCGCATATTTCTTACATTAACCCCGTTTTGACTGCCAAGAATGACGGCGCGTTGACTGTCCTGCGGAGGTGGGTTAGGATAGGCGGTAAAGCGCATTGGTTGTAACACTTTAGCCGACCGGCGCATAGGGTCTTCTTGCTCTTAATCTTGCTCTTG